>NZ_SELI01000005.1:0-3902 GCF_007845595.1 Apibacter muscae | reverse complement strand
TTTTAAAAACGAGCTCTATGCGCTACCGCGAGCAGTAAAGCGAGTGTGCTAGCGCGGGCGGTGGGGGCTTGCCAAAAATTTAATCTATCTTCCTTAATTCTTTTTTGGCGATTAAACCGCCCGTGAACGGGGTTAAGGGTGGTTTACTTTTTTACCTGGGTGCTTCGTCCCCGTGGCGCGCAAGCACCTGCCTGCGAGCATAACTAATAAGCAATGATGGATGTGACTTTAGGAGCAGACTAGAAAGTTGCGGATGAGGACAAGCGAAACACGTGAAACAGCCAAACGTAAGTGAATTCTTGCAACTGGAGTGCAGGGCTGTGTAACTGGGTTTGAGCGCGGACGAATGCCTTTGCAAAGTGCCTTTGAGTTTATAGTTTACTTGGATTAATTGGGGTTGGTTTGAGCGGGTAGTTCTTTTGTGGGTTAGCTTTTAAAGGGGATGGTATTTATCTATTGCTTGTTTTAATATTTCTATCTCTTGTTGGTTAAATTTCTCTAAACTTAGTATACTTTTATATCCTGCTTTGTACTGGGTTTGTCTTAAATTATATCTCTTTTTCCAGATTGCTATTCTACTGTATCTTAAGATGATTAACTTTTCTACTCCTATCTGATTCTTTATGGATTGGGTGATACTGCTGAATTTGGTTTTATCACTCTTGGGAAAGAGTTTTTTTGTATGTGTGTGTATTTTTAATATCTTGAGTAATTCTTCTCTTGTATGGGTTAGGTAATTTTCTATTTCTAAGATCTGATTGCTTTGTATTTTTAATATTCTATCATTCAATTTATAAGTAGAAGATGAGGGGATTTTTATAATCTCTTTTTCTAAGTCTATATCTTTTATTTCTAATTGATCTAGAGTAGCACTATCCAGAGCTTGATAAATCAGTAGCCCTAAGATAACTTTATTCCTCTGTCTGTAATAATGAAACTGCCCTCCTAAATGACCTTTTGTTGAATAGGTATTGTATATGTTTGTAAGTTCTTGTTCTGTAAATAATCCCCAAAGTAACGTTTTTTGATCTAATTTAATCCTAAATCCTTTCACTGGATTTTCTTTTCTTGTTTGTGTTTCTACCAGATAATTGTAGTATTGTTCTAAGGTTTTTAGATAGTTGTTTAAAGTAGATGAACTGTATCTGATACTAAGTAATTCGATAAGGGGTAGTAGTTCTTTCCTGTTTAAAACGCTTAATTCCTGGGCTGATAGGCATAATCTTTTCCATTGGAGGATCTGGTTTATTTTTTCTTGTATGGTTATCTCTGAGTAGTGATACTTTTTTTCTAAATAGATTTTAAAGGTTTTCATTTTTCTATACTTTCTATATGGGTGTAAAGTTCTGTACTGCTTATACTGCTATGTCCTAAGAATTGGCTTATGTGTTCTAACTCCATTCCCTGGCTAAGTAAATGACTCGCTATGCTGTGGCGGAGTAAATGGGGATAAATCCTTTTTTTGATAGGGGTTCTTTTTTGTATCTTTTTTAATATTTGATATATTCCGTCTGGGGTTAGATCTCCTTTTAGACCTTGGAGTAATTTATTTCCTTTTGCTATCGGCCTTTCTTGTTCTATATACTTTTTTAGTAAGTAGTTTGTTTTTAAGTTTATGGGTACTAATCGTTGTTTTCTGGTTTTACTTTTTCTAATTAATACTATTTGTTGATTCAGATCTATATCTTCTAATTCTACATTGGCTATCTCACTTAATCTAAGGCCTAAACTGTATAAACCAATTAATACAATCTTATCTCTTAGATTTTTGCAATTTCTCTCTAACTCTTGTACTTCTTGCAGGCTTAAGGTTTCTATGGGGGATTGTTCTTTTTTATAGTGTTCTTCTGCTAAGTAATGGGTTTGTTGTTCTACTTCTGAGAGATAGTTTAAATAGGTTTTCTTTTGATAATAGTAAAGTTGTAAGGTAGAGGGCTTTAGTAAGACACGGCTAAGGGAGTTGTCTTTTTCATATAATGAGGCTCTTTTAAGTAATCCTCTAATACTGCTGGCTTGATAGCCTTTGAGTTCTAAATATTTTTTATAATTCTGTAATCTTTCTTCTATCATCGTAACTCTTTTTAGGTTGTATTTTCTTGGGTCAAGGGTCACTAGTTTTCTAGTTGCCTGGTTTTGTTATAGTTATACTGTTTTTTATATGCTTTCCAGCGACCCTTTTGGTGATTCTTGGTGAATCTTGTTTGTTTTTAAGGTTTCTATTTGCTCATAGAGGGATTGTTTTATTCTATTTCTTAGTTTTTGGTAGTTATCCCAGTAATCTATTTTATAACGTAGTCCTCTGTTGGTATAGCCTCCGCTTTGTCGGATGTAATCTAATTCTAGTAAGTGATGGATATATCTTTGTAATTGGCTTTTGCTTATATTGAGGGCTTGGCGGATTTCTCGCTGGGTAAATTCTTGATTCTTGTCTTTTATATGCTTTTTTAGGCGTTCGTAAAATTGCCGTAAGCTTCCGTCTAGTTCATCTATTTTGAGTAGGATGCTTTCAAAGAGGATTTCGGTGGCTTGTTCTAAATCTTCGATCTCTGTGTAAATACATCCATTCTTAAAGCGTCTCTGACGCTGATTGAGATAGGTGATTTGTCTTATGATACTTTGGTACATTTGGTTGAGTCTTCGGATTTTATGGACTTCTTCGGGGAGTTCTAGCTGGGTGGCGTAGGGGTTAATGACTTCTACTTGTTGTAGGTTCCTTAAATAGTTCTGTAATTTTTCTTTGGCTTCTTTTTCTTGGGTTTGGCTGACTTCTCCTGCGTATTTTTGGTTTTGGTATTGGATGATCTTCTTGCTTTGCTGGGTGCTTTCGTCTACGGCGAGGATAAAGCTTCTACTGATGTTGTCTTCGTAGACGTCGGCTTTGGTGGTGGCGCTTAAACTGCTGAACACTCCTCTTACTTTTTTATGGGTGCTTTTGATGTTGCCTTTTTTGTCTTTGATACTGACGCTACTGCTTAGTTGTTGGTTGCTGATGAGTTCTCTTAAGGAGTACAGGGCTTCTTCTTTGAGTCCGTCCAGATCTTCGATCACCATGAGTTTGCCCACTAGATCCCATTCGCCCCAGTTGTACAAACTGCTTTCGGTGATTCTGGTAAATTTGAGTACGTCTTCTTGGGGGATGAACTGGGCGATTTTACTGATTAAATGGGTTTTTCCGCTGCCGCTACTGCCTTGCACGATGGCGTGTAAGGGGCTTTGGGTTTTGTAACTGCTGGCGATAATGAATAATAGTAGTCGGGTGTTTTCTTCGCCGATAATGCCACTCTTTCCTATGAGTTCATTGATCTGCTCTAGGCTTAGGTGTTCTGTTTTTGGTGAATTTTGGTTAGTTATTTCTTGTTCTGACTGTTCTCTGGCTTCTTGTTTTTCAATTGATAAGATAAGTTCTTTTCTTTGTTCTAGGAGTTGGGTAAAGATTTCTGGATTGTGTAATTGTAATACTTCGTTAATGTCTTTAGAGGGTAGGTCTACTTGGGTGATGGTAGATTTGGGTTGTATCTTTAATAATTCTTGGGCGAGTTTGTGGCTGGCTTGTTGACCTGCGGTATCGTTATCAAAGGTTATAATTATTTCTTCTAGGTGTTGGAGTTCTTTGATTGCCTGTCTGTGTTCCTGGGTAAAGCCGTTTACTCCGTAGCAGGCTAGGAAAGAAAGATTTTTGATTTCTGAGTTAAGATTTTCAATCTGCAACAGGCTCCCGCAGTCGATAATACTTTCGGTTAATAGTAATATCTTAGTTTCGGGATCGGGATAAAAGGGATAGAGGCCTTTCCTTTCTTTTAAATAAAAATGTTTGTTTGCAGTGTCTTGTTTAATGGTTCGCCCATATAAACTTACGATCTTTCCTCTTGCGTCTTTGAGGGGAAACACTATGCAGTTGACTA
>NZ_SELI01000008.1:0-548 GCF_007845595.1 Apibacter muscae | reverse complement strand
CCACCGCCCGCGCTAGCACACTCGCTTTACTGCTCGCGGTAGCGCATAGAGCTCGTTTTTAAAAACTCGCAACCCTCCTTTAAAAACCACGAACGTTTTTAAAAAGAACAACCGCCCACCCCCGAAAGCCCAACGCCCTATGTTCTTTTTAAAATCCGTCCACCCTATTTCTTTCAACTGAAAAAAAGAAAGGAACTACTTTTAGGTAGTTCCTTTAAATAATTAGTAAATCTCAAAGGGTGTACAAACTCTGAGATAAGTTCTTAAAAAAGTTCTTTATACCCCTATCATGCCAAAAACCAAGCCTGCAAGCAAAAAACAGAATAAAAACAAACTATAACCCAATAACATAAGACTATAACAAGATAAAAAACCCATTATATTTCACCTGAAAAAGCTAAAAAAGTATATCTTTGAAGCCAAGAAGAAGCTATTTGAAATAGAGTTGTTGCGCAAGTACAACAGAAGAAGGAGAAAGCACGCGCGAGTAAAGGAGGATGAAGGCGAAAGTAAAAAAATGGAGCAGAGACGGGATTATACTATTACGG
>NZ_SELI01000025.1:0-4236 GCF_007845595.1 Apibacter muscae | reverse complement strand
ATTCAGCAGTTTTTTATCCTCAGTGTAACCAAAATTAGTAACCAGATTTTCCATAAAGAAAGAATCATTGTTAATCAGCCAAGCAAATTGACTTTTATCGTCATTAAAAAGATATTTATTTCTTGAAATCATATATTGAGGAAGTCTAATTTTATATGAATTATTAGAATCTATTTGAATTAATTCCTCTAAGAAAGGAAGCTCAATGAAATAATGTTTTTTTTTATTAAAGAAATAGTTTTTAGTGTTAAAAATAAATTCATTTGTATAGGCAGGAATAAAAGTATTATCAATTTTATAAGACAATCCATATAAAATATAATTTTTATTTGTAATGTTAGAATAATACCAGTTGTAGTTACAATTTAAATTATTTTTTTCAGAAAACTTAAACACATTTTTTAATTTGAAAATGAATTCATCACTAGGAATATTTTTAAAACCATTTTGCTTAAGACCTTCATTAATTATTTGAAACGCTAATTGTAAATCAATTTCGGAATATATATAAGGATTCTCATGTTCAATTTCATCGGAATCAATATTTTTTTGTAATTCAATATGTTCTTTAATTAAATCAATATTAATCATACTTTTATTCATATTAGTAATAGAATCAGGGATAGAATTATAATTAACAAAATCAGAATTAGAATCAGATTTTTTCTTTTGACAAGAAAAAAAGATTGTATTACCAATAGCTAGTAATAATAATAAATTTTTTTTCATAAATATTATAAAATTAAGTGGTTTGACCAGTCCCAATACCACCGGTTATACCAAAGTTTACATTAATAGAGTTAGAATCCTCGTAAATATCAGATTCAGTAAGATAATCTTTTTCAGAAATAGTATAGTCATAAGGAACATAAAAACCATACAATTTTTTTAATTTGGATTTACTAGTATATTCCCCGTAAGAATCAAACCGAATGGTATTGTCTTGATTCCCCCCTAATAAAATATATAGTCTATTTTTGGTTTTACCAAATAAAAAACCCGTATGACCTTTCCATTTTGATATATGTTTATAAACTACAATACAACCGAAAATAGGTTCAGAAATTTTTTTATACAATTTAGAGTTTGAAGTTGGAGCCAGAGAAGCATCAGATTTAGCATGTTTATAAGGTTCATTCGTTATAGGGTTAATAGTTTGACCAATTGTCCAATTCATAAAAGCAGCACACCAAGGACCATTTTTTCCATCAGTAGGTTCAAAGTTATTCCCACAATATTTTAAAAACTTTTTAGCATTGGAATACATAGGCTCAATGCCTTCTTTACATCCCTTCATTTCTTTCGCTAAATTAACAGCAATATCCATCCAAGGAGCCCTACCATCCATATACTTTAGAGCATTGTCCAATTTCCCCCATAAACATTTATCAACCTGAAAAACTACAGAAGTATACTTATCAAAAGCATCCTGTTTTTCCTTATGGTTTGTTTTACCACCCGCTAAGGTTACATTATTGCCCACCAGAGGACATATATCATTTATAACATTTTTTGTACCATTGGCTTTAATATTAATTTTTCTAAAAACAAAAAAAGCCATAGAAGATAAAACAGCAATCTTTAAGTCATGAGCAACTAAGTCAGAATTAGCTAAAATATCAACATTTTCATATTTTTTTGTGAAAACATTGGCTTTAGAATAATTATCTCTACCAGTTAGCTGAATTAATCCTTTACCTCTAAAATTCCAACCATCATCACCACCCAAGATTCCTAAATCTTTTCTGTAACCATAAGCGATATTAGCTATTATTTATCTAATGAAAAAAAAATCAATGATGAGTATAGTAAGTAGCTCTAAAAAGATAATCTCTAGGTTGAGGAACATCTGATAAAGTCATATCATTAACAAACATATCTTTTTCTTTTTCCGCAAGTAAATACCAATGTTTTAGGTTAGGTAAATTGTAGTAATTATTTTTTTCAAATTCTTTTTTATATAACTTATCAAAATCTTGATAGAAAATAAATTTACCTAAAAACATTTGATTAAAACCATAAGCCTTATCGTATTTATATTGCTCACCAAATTCTAATAAGGAAGCAATGATTCTAGCTTTTTGTTCAAAGGTTAAGCCAGTAACTTTTTCTTCTAAGGTTAAATAATTAATATATTCTGCGACTAATAAAATATAATCTTCTTGATTAACACTAGGATTGGAAAGATCTTTGATTAAGTTTAAAGTGTTTAGATGAATTTTTACCTCACCATTGCAAAGCTTCGTCCATAAAAATTTACCAAATTTTTGAAGGATATCATCCGGAGGATAACTTTGATAAGTAAATCCTTGTTTCTCAAATGCCCACTTTAAAAGTTTTTTATCTTCAGTATAGCCAAAGGTTGTTACCAGATTTTCCATGAAATACTCATCGTTATTAATTAACCAAGGAAATTGGCTTTTGTCATCATTAAATAGATATTTATTTCGGGATATTAATAACTGTTGATTAAAGCGTCTTTGTTGTGCCAAATCAGGCAAATCTTTCCATAGAGTAAGCTTTACAATATTATCATTATTGTCATCTGATTGAAATGCTGATAAAGTATTTTCATATTCTTTTATTTTTGGAAATTCAATTTGGTAGTCTATTATTTGAGGTATTGAGTAAAAATCTGACAAAAATAGATTTTTCTTATTCACATAAATTCCAAAATAAAAAATAATATCGTTATTACCATAAACAATATTTCTATTACATTTATCAAGAAAATTTATATAGAATAATTCTTTTTTATTATCGTAATCAATAATTCGATTAAAAATATTTTGAATCTTATGTTTAAACTGAATTTTATCTGGTTTTTTGTAGCCATTTGATAATAAAATAGATTCAATATAAGGTTCAATTATTTGATAATCTTTTTCTGAAAATAAATAACCGTTATAATAATTATCATAACTAGGTTTACCATATTTTACTTGTTCCATTAGAATATTATAAATACTGTCATTTTTTGTAAACATTTTCTGACTATTAAATTTTGAGATTGATAAAATATTTATAAAGAAAACAAAGAAAAATTTTTTCATATTAAAACGTTTTTAGACTTCTGATTCTTTTTCTGATGGATTCCCTATATATTCCGGTAGATTGTAATCTATTTCAGTTATAGGATAATTATTTGGAATCATGTAAGCAAAATAATCAGTAATATTATATTTAGAGCATTTTAAAGCATTACCTTGATTACCACCCAAAATTACAATCTTATCGCTAACTTTTCCTGCAACAAATCCTACATGTCCTCCTCCAGATCTTTTTTTTACAGCTATAGCTCCATACACTGGCTTTCCAATGTTTTTACCTTCGCTCCATTCTGCCCATTTTAAAGCCCGAACAGTGTCATATTGATCTTGATTTTTAGAAAGTCCAGCATATCCATATTTTGTCATTACCCAATTGACAAATGCTCCACACCAAGAAATAGATTCATTTGTGGATCCATCTTTCATAGATTTTTCATATGGAGTACCATTAAAAAACTTCTGAATCTCTTTATTTGATCCAGTTTCGACTAATTTTTTAGATTCTTCTTCCCAAGCAATTTTCATCCAAGGAGCTCTGCCTTCTGTATTGAAATTTAATTGCTCATTACCCTTACAACGGATATTAAACTCAAAAACATTATTTTTTAAAATATCAAAGGCATTTTTTCTGGTTTTCCAACCATTAGGTTCAATTTCTAATTTTTCCCCTTTAGGATAACCATTGAGAAGCTTAGCTTGTAACCAAAAATATTTTTCATCATCTTCAACTAAATGCGAAACTTCATTTAGAGGCTTACCAAGAGCTTTAGAGAAATAATTTGCCCTGAATTTTATATATTTAACATTAGAACTAGAAGACCAAAGAGGCACTTTTTTGCCCCAATTAGGATCCGTCCAAAACCAACCCGCACTATCAATGGCATAATGAATATTCTTGCAAATTAAATCAGGATGAGAAATAATATTTTGATTCCCGACAGCCGTAGCATAATTCTCATAAGGACCGGGAGAGTTATAAAAGCCATTACCATCACGGGTACCGGTCAGCTGATGAAATCCACGACCTTTGTATATGGATTTACTGGAATTAAAACTACTAATTTCTTCCCCCAATGATTTAAATCTAGTTTCCGCATAACCTAACGCTAAAAAAACAATTTTTTGCATACAAGAATTAATACCATATTTGGTAAAAGCCAAGTTAAATTCATTTACAGATCTAGCC
>NZ_SELI01000001.1:0-5834 GCF_007845595.1 Apibacter muscae | reverse complement strand
AAACGAACTGCCTATTTGATTTATGAGACGTTAATGAATAATAAATAACGAAAATAAGAGTTAATTATTATATATAAGGTGCTAATAATTAAACTTTGGCATGGTATTTAATATATAGTAGGTAAGTAAATTTTTTTCATAATAAATTAACATGTAAAAGACTTTATTGTCTTTACTCTATTTTTAATTGAGCAAGTAAAGAAAGCTATACGACTAATTGTATTAGCTTTCTTTTTTTTGCAATAATCTTAAAATTTAATACCTTAATATATAAACAAAGAAAGCCTCGTATATTTCTATACGAGGCTTTTTAAAAAACTGGCGGCTACCTACTCTCCCGCGTTAGCAGTACCATCAGCGCAAGTAGGCTTAACTTCTGTGTTCGGTATGGGAACAGGTGAGCCCTACTGCTATAACCACCCTAAATATCTTAATGGAATTTTATATAGAATTTAAAAAAAACTTCTGCGATCAATTTAAATTGGATTTGTTTGTTTTTTTATTTGGACGAAATCTACGGGTAATTAGTACTACTCAGCTATGACATCACTGTCTTTACACTTATAGCCTATCAACGTGGTAATCTCCCACGACCCTTAAAAGAACTCTTATCTTGTGGCGAGTTTCGCACTTATATGCTTTCAGTGCTTATCTCTTCCAAACTTAGCTACTCAGCGGTGAGCCTGGCGACTCAACTGATACACCAGAGGTTTGTTCAACTCGGTCCTCTCGTACTAGAGTCAAGTCCACGCAAAATTCTAACGCCCGCAATAGATAGAGACCGAACTGTCTCACGACGTTCTGAACCCAGCTCGCGTGCCACTTTAATGGGCGAACAGCCCAACCCTTGGGACCTTCTCCAGCCCCAGGATGTGACGAGCCGACATCGAGGTGCCGAACCTCCCCGTCGATGTGAGCTCTTGGGGGAGACTAGCCTGTTATCCCCGGAGTACCTTTTATCCTATGAGCGATGGCCCTTCCATGCGGAACCACCGGATCACTATGTCCTGCTTTCGCACCTGATCGACTTGTTGGTCTCACAGTCAAGCACCCTTATGCCATTACACTCTACGCACGGTTACCAAGCGTGCTGAGGGTACCTTTGAAAGCCTCCGTTACTCTTTTGGAGGCGACCACCCCAGTCAAACTACCCACCACGCAATGTCCTTCTTTCAGAAGTTAGGCTCCAGATAAATAAAGGGTGGTATTTCAACGTCAACTCCACGACTCCTAGCGAAGCCGCTTCATAGTTTCCCACCTATCCTACACATCATTTACCCGAAGTCAATACGAAGCTATAGTAAAGGTTCACAGGGTCTTTTCGTCCCATTGCGGGTAATCGGCATCTTCACCGATACTACAATTTCACCGAGCTCATGGTTGAGACAGTGCCCAGATCGTTACACCATTCGTGCAGGTCGGAACTTACCCGACAAGGAATTTCGCTACCTTAGGACCGTTATAGTTACGGCCGCCGTTTACTGGGGCTTCAGTCAAAGGCTTCGCATTGCTGCTAACCTCCTTCCTTAACCTTCCAGCACCGGGCAGGTGTCAGACCCTATACTTCATCTTTCGATTTTGCAGAGTCCTGTGTTTTTGATAAACAGTCGCCTGGGCCTTTTCACTGCGGCTCTCTTGTTACAGAGAGCGACCTTTCTCCCGAAGTTACAGGTCTATTTTGCCTAGTTCCTTAACCATGATTCACTCGAGCGCCTTAGGATACTCTCCTCATCCACCTGTGTCGGTTTTGGTACGGGCCCTGTAAACATAACTTAGAAGTTTTTCTTGAAAGTTCTTACCTGCACTATCCATTCCACCGAAGCTTCCTGGTACTATCACCTTCGGCATCTCTGACGCATTTTACTATCAAAGATTTACCTACGGGCTTTAACGTACTATTCCGTCAGTACGCGGCAGTGTCATTACTTTGTCACTCCATCGAATTTACAGGCGGTATCAGAATATTAACTGATTTCCCATCGATATCTCCTTTCGGATTAACCTTAGGTCCCGACTAACCCTCAGCTGATTAGCATAGCTGAGGAAACCTTGGATTTACGGCGTGAAGGTTTCTCACCTTCATTATCGTTACTTATGCCTACATTTTCTTTTCTATCTGCTCCACAATAAGTCACCTTACTGCTTCTGCGCCAATAGAATGCTCCCCTACCGAAATAATTTAATTACTTCGCATAGCTTCGGTAGTATACTTATGCCCGAGTATTATCCATGCCAAACCGCTCGACTAGTGAGCTGTTACGCACTCTTTAAATGAATGGCTGCTTCCAAGCCAACATCCTAGCTGTCTGGGCAGTTTGACCTCGTTTTTTCAACTTAGTATACATTTCGGGACCTTAGCTGTTGCTCTGGGTTGTTTCCCTCTCGGACATGGACCTTAGCACCCATGCCCTCACTGCTAAGAAGCATATAATAGCATTCGGAGTTTGTCAGGATTTGGTAGGCGGTGAAACCCCCGCATCCAATCAGTAGCTCTACCTCTATTATACTCATTCTTAACGCTGCACCTAAATGCATTTCGGGGAGTACGAGCTATCTCCCAGTTTGATTAGCCTTTCACCCCTAACCACAGGTCATCCGAAGACTTTTCAACGTCAACCGGTTCGGTCCTCCACTTTGTGTTACCAAAGCTTCAACCTGCCCATGGATAGATCACAAGGTTTCGCGTCTAATCCCACTAACTATATCGCCCTATTCAGACTCGCTTTCGCTACGGCTGCGTAGCTGAACTACTTAACCTCGCTAGTGAAATTAACTCGTAGGCTCATTATGCAAAAGGCACGCCGTCACACAATAAATGTGCTCCGACCGCTTGTAAGCGTATGGTTTCAGGATCTTTTTCATCTTTCTTTTCGAAATACTTTTCACCTTTCCCTCACGGTACTTGTTCGCTATCGGTCTTCAAGGAGTATTTAGCCTTGGAGGATGGTCCCCCCATATTCAGACAGGATTTCACGTGTCCCGCCCTACTCATTTTCATCTATGTAATTATTTCGTATAAGGGACTATCACCTGCTTTGGTTCCTCTTTCCAAAGGATTCTACTATAATTATATAAACTTTTGGGCTATTCCAATTTCGCTCGCCACTACTCTCGGAATCTCTTTTGATTTCTTTTCCTCTTCTTACTTAGATGTTTCAGTTCGGAAGGTTCGCCTTCCCTTACGGGAATACTATACTCTTGCATAGTGGGTTGCCCCATTCAGAGATCTGCGGATCATGTCGTGTGTGCCGATCCCCGCAGCTTTTCGCAGCTTACCACGTCTTTCTTCGCCTCTTGAAGCCTAGGCATCCGCCATACGCTCTTAACGATTTCTTTCCTTTAGTGACCAATTTTATTAAATTGATCGCTCGGTTTATTTTTTTCTATATAAAATTCCAATAATGTCAATGATCTTAAAAATATAACTATACTTATTTTAAGCTTTTATATATTTTTATTAATATATAATTTCTTACGATAAGCTGTTGTGGAGAATAAGGGAGTCGAACCCTTGACCTCCTGCGTGCAAGGCAGGCGCTCTAGCCAACTGAGCTAATTCCCCTTTCTAACCTTTAGTAGTCTCAGGCAGACTCGAACTGCCGACCTCTACATTATCAGTGTAGCGCTCTAACCGGCTGAGCTATGAGACTGTATTAGGTCTTACGCCCTAATTGGGATCTCTTTTTTTTACTCTTTTGATCCTTTATCTTACCTTTGATTCCCACCAAATGGCTTTTCTAAGGGGTGTTATATTTTATTTATAGACTTTTTTTTAACAGAAATAGCCCTGAAAGAACTTTTTTTTTAAGCTCTTTGGTTTTGACTTGTGTACTCTAAAAAAGAGATATTCCAGCCGCACCTTCCGGTACGGCTACCTTGTTACGACTTAGCCCCAGTCACTAGTTTTACCCTAGGTAGCTCCTGTTACGGTCACCAACTTCAGGCACCCCCAGCTTCCATGGCTTGACGGGCGGTGTGTACAAGGCCCGGGAACGTATTCACCGCATCATGGCTGATATGCGATTACTAGCGATTCCAGCTTCATAGAGTCGAGTTGCAGACTCCAATCCGAACTGAGACCGGCTTTAGAGATTCGCATCACATCGCTGTGTAGCTGCCCTCTGTACCGGCCATTGTAGCACGTGTGTAGCCCAGGACGTAAGGGCCGTGATGATTTGACGTCATCCCCACCTTCCTCTCGGTTTGCACCGGCAGTCTCATTAGAGTTCCCGACTTGACTCGATGGCAACTAATGATAGGGGTTGCGCTCGTTATAGGACTTAACCTGACACCTCACGGCACGAGCTGACGACAACCATGCAGCACCTTGAAAATTGTCCGAAGAAATATTTGTTTCTAAATAAAGCAATTCCCATTTAAGCCCTGGTAAGGTTCCTCGCGTATCATCGAATTAAACCACATGCTCCACCGCTTGTGCGGGCCCCCGTCAATTCCTTTGAGTTTCAACCTTGCGGTCGTACTCCCCAGGTGGGATACTTATTACTTTCGCTTAGTCACTGAGAATTAATTCCCAACAACGAGTATCCATCGTTTACGGCGTGGACTACCAGGGTATCTAATCCTGTTCGCTCCCCACGCTTTCGTCCATCAGCGTCAATCGGTATTTAGTAACCTGCCTTCGCAATTGGTGTTCTGTGTAATATCTATGCATTTCACCGCTACACTACACATTCCGGCTACTTCAATACTATTCAAGATTAACAGTATCAACGGCAGTTCTACAGTTGAGCTGTAGGATTTCACCGCTGACTTACTAATCCGCCTACGGACCCTTTAAACCCAATAAATCCGGATAACGCTCGCATCCTCCGTATTACCGCGGCTGCTGGCACGGAGTTAGCCGATGCTTATTCGTATGATACCTTCAGCTACTCTCACGAGAGTAGGTTTATTCTCATACAAAAGAAGTTTAAAACCCATAGGGCTGTCATCCTTCACGCGGGATGGCTGGATCAGGCTCTCACCCATTGTCCAATATTCCTCACTGCTGCCTCCCGTAGGAGTCTGGTCCGTGTCTCAGTTCCAGTGTGGGGGATCACCCTCTCAGGCCCCCTAAGGATCATTGCCTTGGTAAGCCGTTACCTTACCAACTAACTAATCCTACGCATGCCTATCTCTATCTGATAAATCTTTTAATAAACTTCGATGCCGATGTTTATGTTATCCGGTATTAATCCGAGTTTCCCCGGGCTATCCCCGTGATAGAGGCAAGTTACATACGCGTTACGCACCCGTGCGCCGGTCTCTTAGTAAGCAAGCTCACTAATACCCCTCGGCTTGCATGTGTTAAGCCTCCCGCTAGCGTTCATCCTGAGCCAGGATCAAACTCTCCATTGTAATTTCTTATAATGTCAAGTACCTGTTCTCAAAAAAAAATTGACTGTTCTTCCAGGTTTCTGCTAATTTTTGTCTATTTTGTTATGTCAACGATCTTGTTCTTTTTTTTGCTTCTCTTATTTAACGTCTTGCGTTGTTTTCCTGAGTTGCGAGTGCAAATATACAACGTTTTTTTTCTCTTGCAAGGGGTTTTTACTTTTTTATTGCTGTTTTTTTTAATTTTTTTGTTATATTGTTGATTTTCAGTTGTTTATTTTTTAATGTTTTTTGAACTTTTTTGATTCTTTCTGGGCGATGGTGGTTCCCGTGGGGGGCTTGGGCTTTTGGGGATTTCCTTTTTTCGTTTTTATGGCTTGATCTTTTTTGGGGGATATACTTTTTTTGGGTGCCTTTTTTTATTGTTTGTTTTTTCTTAATTGTTATTGGCCTGTTTTTTTTCTTTTAGCTTTTTTCTCTCTTTCTCTGATTTCTTTTTA
>NZ_SELI01000012.1:0-569 GCF_007845595.1 Apibacter muscae | reverse complement strand
TTGTTTAATGGTTCGCCCATATAAACTTACGATCTTTCCTCTTGCGTCTTTGAGGGGAAACACTATGCAGTTGACTAAGCCTTTGTAAGTTCTGCCGTTGTAGCCGATTTCTAGCTTTTGATAGTCTAGGGCTCTTTGCTGGGTATAGGTTCTGGCGGTTTTGCTTTGTTTGAGATTAGATTTCATCTTGTAAAAGAGTTCTTCTAGTCTGTCTAGGGGGATTTCTTGATATTCTTTGCTTCTTACTATCTTATGGCTTAGATCGGTTAATTGACTGGCTTTTAACAGGGCTTCGTGTTTGGTTAAGTTTTCTTTATACATGATAAAATCAATGACGTCGATTACCTTATTGGATTGTGAGCAATTTCCTGAATAGCATCGAACGGTATGGGTATCGGGAAAGATTTGCATGCTTGGCTTTTTATCGTCGTGGAAGGAGCAACAGCAACTGTTGTTCTTTACTTGGATCTGGTAATATTCCAATACTTGACCTATGGTTAGATTTTGCTTAATGTCTGCTATAGTCATAACTTATTGTTTTGGGGTGACTAAGTTTTTTAAAAATATTT
>NZ_SELI01000011.1:0-569 GCF_007845595.1 Apibacter muscae | reverse complement strand
TTGTTTAATGGTTCGCCCATATAAACTTACGATCTTTCCTCTTGCGTCTTTGAGGGGAAACACTATGCAGTTGACTAGTCCTTTGTAAGTTCTGCCGTTGTAACCGATTTCTAGTTTTTGATAGTCTAGGGCTCGCTTTTCTGTGTATTCTCTGGCGGTTTTGCTTTGTCTTAAGTTGCTCTTCATTTTGTAAAAGAGTTCTTCTAGTCTATCTAGGGGGATTTCTTGATATTCTTTACTTCTTTGGATCTTATGGCTTAGATCGGTTAATTGACTGGCTTTGAGTAGTGCCTCATGTTTGGTTAAGTTTTCTTTATACATAATAAAATCAATGACGTCAATCACTTTATTAGACTGCTGGCAATTTCCTGAATAGCACCTGACCGTATGGGTATCGGGAAAGATTTGCATGCTTGGCTTTTTATCTTCATGGAAGGGGCAACAACAACTGTTGTTTTTGGTCTGGATCTGGTAATGTTCCAATACTTGCCTTATGGTTAGATTTTGCTTAATGTCTGCTATAGTCATAACTTATTGTTTTGGGGTGACTAAGTTTTTTAAAAATATTT
>NZ_SELI01000007.1:0-7374 GCF_007845595.1 Apibacter muscae | reverse complement strand
GATGTATTGTCCAGTTTCGGGATTGTAGTAACGGAAACGATTATAGTCTAACTCTGCGCTTCCTTTTGCCTCGCGCGAGTGAATACTTTTTGCTTCTACTCTATGCCAGTTGAAACAAATAGTTATGACTAAAAGTATAAAGTATAGATACTTTTTCATTGGCTCAAATTTATAATTTTTTATTCCATTTGAAATAAAAAATATCTATCTTTATCAGACTAAAAATAAGGTTATAATTTATTTATGATTTCAATAATCCTGCTTTCGGGCAGGATTTTTTTTCAGTTGAAAGTAAAATATTGGATTTTTATTTTATTTTATTTTATTTTATTTTTTCGTATCTTTTATACTCGTTTTTGGGGCTTAATTAACTCTCTTTTTTCAATTGTAAGAATATAATAACTGCCTGATTTTTTTTGGCTCTTTTGGGGGCTTTTGGGATAAAACTTATAATAAAACTTAACATTTTTTTTATCTGTTTTTTGGCGATATCTTATTGATTGTGTGTTGTTTGTATTTTATCTTTCTGGTGATTTTGGTATTTTATTATAAGTTTTATTAAAATGATTTTTTTCTATTGTGTTGATTATCAGTTATATAATTTTTTCATTTTTAGTGTTCCGCCACTCCCTCTTGTTAGTTTTTTTTTGTGTTATTTTTTTATATGATTCGGGGGTGTTTTTTTGGGTAAATATTTTTGGTTTTTTTCTGATTTTTTGGGATAAATATACAAGGGGATATTTTTTTTCTTTATGGCAATATTTTTTTGTATTTGGGGTTTTTGTTAATGTAGGTTAAGTTTTTTTGTGTTTCTCTTTTTTATTATCGTTGTGTTTTATTATGACTAGATTTTTTTTGGAGAACTGCTTTTAGGTGGTTCTCTTTTTTTTCAGTTGAAAGAAAAAAAAACAACGGATTTTAAAAAGAACATAGGGCGTTGGGCTTTCGGGGGTGGCGGTTGTTCTTTTTAAAAACGTTCGTGGTTTTTATAAAAGAGGGTTGCGAGTTTTTAAAAACGAGCTTTATGCGTCCTAGCGAGCAGTAAAGCGAGTGTGCGAGCGCGGGCGGTGGGGGCTTGCCAAAAATTTAATCTATCTTCCTTATTATTTTTTGGCGATAAAACCGCCCGTGAACGGGGTTAAAGGTGGTTTACTTCTTTACATGGGTGTTTCGTCCCCGTGGCGCGCAAGCACCTGCCTGCGAGCATAACTAACAAGCAACGGCGGATGCGAACCTGTGAGCAGACGAAGTAGTTGCGAATGAGGATGGATGAGCCACGCGACGTTTTTGTTGTGTAAGTGAATACTTGCAACTGGAACTAAAAAACAAAGCTGGGGGCGAAGAATGACGAATACCTTTGCAATGGGCGTTTGAGATAGTGTTTATTTTGAAGTCAGAAGTATAGTTTGAGAGGGTTTCTAGTTGGTTTGACTTACTTTGTTTAATGGATGTAAATTTTCAATCTCATTTTTCAACTGTTCTAAGTTTGTAGTTTGGTATTGTTGAGTAATCGAACTTTTTTTATGACCTGAAAAAACCTGAACTTTTCTTAAATCATGTTTTTTAAGTAGGTTCTTGATTACACTCTGCCTTATCTTTATGGGGGTATATTTTTCTTGTCTTTTAAAATTAATATAGTGATTAATTCCTTTGGCTCTTAGTTTCTGTCCTGGTTTCCTGCTGTGTTCAAAGACATAGTTTCTGTTTTCTTTAAACAGCTTATAGTGTTCTGTAACTAAATAGATTTGTTCGGCTTTGAGTTTTATGGTTCTAGTTTTTAAATAGATTTCTGCTTTTTGTATTTCTATATCTTTAGGTTTTAGATTTGCTATTTCTTGTATGGTTAATGCTTGATATACTAAAAGGCTTACCATGAGTTTTTTATGTTTGGGGGTTTGTTCTAAATACTTTTCTAATTGTTTTTCTGTATATAATAGTTCTGTTTTAATAGACTTATCTATCTTATCTTTTAATTGTAAATCTTTACAAGGATGATCTTTTCTTTGTTTGGTTTGTTGTAAGTAGTTATAATAGGCTTTGATATGGGCTAATCTGCTTTGTAGGGTTTTGGGGCTGTTGCCTTGTTTGCGTAGGGTTTGTATATAGTGTAAGATTTCTTTTTTCTGGGCTTGTTCTGGGTTTTTAATGTGGCGTAAATATTTTTTTATTCCTATTAAATAGCTTTGTATACTTTCTCCTGTATATTGTTCTTCTAAATAGTCTTGTAATGTTTTCATTTTTCTAAATTCTTATTTCTTTCTTCATAATTCTAACTTAGTAATTCGTACATATTGTTCGGTGGTGTCTAGGTATTTGTGTCCTAAGAATTCTTTGACGTTTTCTAGGCTTAATCCGTTCTCCAGTAGATGGGTGGCTATACTATGGCGTAAGCTGTGTAGGGTTATATTTTTGTTTAGGGTGGTTCTTTTAAGTATTTTCTTTAGTAGTTCTAAGGCGGTATGTTTTTTCATTCTTTGTTGTTTTTGATTGAGTAATAGGGCGGTTTCTTCAATTTGTATAGAATTTCTATATTTTAAATAATTCGTGAAATCTCTTTGTAAAGTCTGATTGATAGGTATTATTCTTCTTTTGCTGTTCTTTCCTTGTTCTACGATCACTAGTTTGTTTTTTATATCTAATTCTTCTGTATTGATTCTTTCTAGTTCTATGGCTCTGAGTCCACAGCCGTAGGCTAAATGTAAAAGGATTTTTTCTTGTAGGTTTTTTGTTTTACTGTACAGGGCTTGTATTTCTTCTTGGGTGAGTATTATCCGTTCTTTATAGGGTTGTTTTTCCAGATGTAAAATAAGGGTTTCAAAAGGGTTTTTACTGATATATTTACTTTCTTTTATATATCTAAAATATTCTTTGGGGTGTGTGTAATACTGATATATTGTACTGCTATGTAATTTTCTTTGTTTTAATTCTTTTATATAATTTTCTAGGTCTTTTGTTTGTATTTGTTTCTCTTGTTTGTTTGTAAAGGTTAAAAAGCTTTTTATGTTTCTTATCTTGCTGTAAATGGTTTTGGGGTTATACCCTAGGGTGTGTAATTTTTCTTGGTAGTGGTGGAGTTGTTCCATTTTTGGGTTGTGCTTTTGGGGAATCTGGAACGCTTTTGTGTTAAGGGGTTGTTTTTGTGTTATTTAAATGTGTTTTTGCTGTTCCATACCTGTTCCTTTGCTGTTCCTTTTTTATTTATAGTTTATTTATCTGTTTTTGTAATTGTTCTTTGATTTGGTTTCTTAGTTTTTCAAAGTCATCCCAGTATATAATTTTATATTTATAGCCTGTGGTGTTTTGTCCTCCTGTACTTCGTATATAATCTAATTCTTTTAAGTGTTGTATATACCGAAACATTTGGGTTTTACTTATGTTCAATTTTTGTCTTACTTCTCGTAAATAAAATTCTTGGTCTTTGCTTTTTAGATGGGTTTTTAAGCGTTCAAAGAATTGTCTTAAACTTCCGTCTAATTCGTCTATTTTTAGGATTATGCTTTCAAAGAGTACTTCGGTGGCTTGTTGTAAGTCTTCTTTTTCTGTTATGATTTGATTATCGGCGGAGATTCTCCGATTTTTTTGGTTTAAATAGGTGACTTGTTGTATTATGCTTTGATACATTTGGTTGAGTCTTCTTATTTTGTGGACTTCTTGGGGGAGTTGTAATTTTGTTGCATAGGGGTTGATGACTTCTAGGTTCTGTAGGCTTCTTATGTAGTCTTGTAATTGTTTTTGGGCTTGTTTTTCCTGCAAGGAGCTTAGCTCTCCTGCGTATTTTTTATTTTGGTAGGCTATGATTTTTTGGCTTTGTTCTATGGATTCGTCTACGGCGAGGATAAAAGATCGGCTCATATTATCCTCATAAATATCTCCTTTGGTGGTAGCCGATAAGGAACTAAAGATACCGCGTACTTTTTTTTGGGTGCTTTTGATATTGCCTTTTTTGTCTTTAACGCTGACGCTACTGCTGAGTTTTTGACTGCTGATGAGTTCTCTTAAGCTATATAGGGCTTCTTCTTTTAAGCCGTCGAGGTCTTCAATAATGATATTTTTACCTACTAGATCCCATTCGCCCCAGTTGTATAAACTGCTTTCGGTGATTCGGGTGAATCGTAAAACATCTTCGGGGGGCATGAGGTCGGCGATCTTAGAGATTAAATGGGTTTTTCCGCTTCCTGAGCTGCCTTGCACGATGGCGTGCAGGGGTTTGGGGGTTTTGTATGAGCTGGCGATGATAAACAGGAGTAGTCTGGTGTTTTCTTCGCCGATGATTCCGCTTTGTTCTATTAATTGATTGATTTGGGTTAGGGTGAGATTGGGTTCTTTTTTTGGTGGATTCTCTATACTATGTTTTTCTGGTGATCGTTCAATGGTTTTTCTTTTTTCTATCAGCTCTGTAAATATCTCTGGGGTATGTAATTGGTGGGTTTCGTTGATGTCTTTGTTGGGGAGTTCTAGGGTGGTGAGTTGTAATTGGGGATTTTGGTTTGTTAATTCTTTGGCTAATTTCTCTGTGGCTTGTTTTCCTGCTTGGTCATTGTCAAAGATTATTATTATTTCTTCTAGGTGTTGGAGTTCTTGGATTGCTTGTTTGTGTTCTGATGTAAAGCCGTTGGTTCCATAGCAGGCGAGTACACTATACTTTTCTCTTATCTTTTCTATTTGCAATAGACTGGCGCTATCGATGATGCTTTCGGTTAAAATTAGGTTTTTTGTTTCTTTTGGGGGATATCCGGGATATAAGCCTTGGCGGTTTTTTAAATAGTAGTGCTGGTGGTCTTTGATGCTTCTCCCGTAAAAACTTACAATCTTGTTGTGGTGGTCTTTCAGGGGAAAAACGATACAATTGACTATTCCTTTATACGTCCTGCCGTTGTAGCCGATTTCTAGTTGTTCGGGGGTTAGATTTCTTGATAATGTATATTCATTTGCTTTTTTACTTTGTCTTAAATTTTGCTTCATTTTATAAAATACTTCTTCCAGCTTATTCATAGGCAACTCTTGGTATTCTTTTACGCGTCCGTTGCTGTAACGGCTACTGGGCTCGCCTATGAATGTTTGGGCTTTTTTAATGGATTCTGCTTTGGTGAGTTTTTCGTAATACATAATAAAGTCTATGACATCGATAACCTTATTGGATTGGGGGCAGTTTCCGCTGTAACATCTGACGGTGTTGGAATCGTTAAAGACCTGCATGCTGGGGGTTTGGTCTTCGTGAAAGGGACATCGGCACATCTGGTTTTTGACTGGTATCTGATAATGCTCTAATACTTCTTGGATGCTTAACTTTTGTTTGATTTCTGGGATACTCATAACTAGGGTTTTTTATTGAGTAAGTTTTTTTTAAAATATTTTATAATACCTATTTGCTCCAAAGGTAATAAAAAGGTATATATTGCGTATACTTTTTTATTCTTTTTTTTACATAATATGAACTATATTTGATGCATATACGCTTAAAAGCTATTGTATAAAAATATTTTACGCAATATGACATTAGGAGAAAAAATAAAATTAAGTAGGAATAAAAAAAAGATTTCTCAATTAGAATTAGGTAATCTGGCTCAAACTCATCAAAAAAATATTTCTAAATATGAGCAAGACTTGGTTATTCCTTCTGCTACAACTTTAAAAGCTATTGCCGATGTTTTAGATGTTACCACAGATTTTTTATTGGGTAATGAAGAAAATACTATTAAAGATACTGAACTTCTTAAGCAGTTTAAAGAAATAGACAATCTTCCTGACGACTTAAAAAAATCATTACTTGATGTGATTAAAGCTTTTACTAGGGACTATAAAAATAGACAGGCTTACTCTATGTAGCATATTATTCTTCTTAATAAATAAAATATAATATAAAGATGATTGTACAATCATCTTTATTTTTTTGTCTATTTTTGTCTCGCAAACAGAATTTATTTTAAATAGGTGATTAATCATAACGATAATCTGGCAGGCGTACGGGTGAAAGTCCCGAGACTTTTCTACCTTGGTAGATTCTGTTTGCAGCGACCTGCCTTTTTTTTAACTCTTAATATTTTTTATCATGCAAACAGAAAAAAATGTCGAACAAAAAAACAACAATTTAAACCCTGAAAGCCTTAAAGTGTTTTTAACTGCCTTGGATAATTTCTCTTTTATTGGGGATTACCAGCAGTTGGGATTCTCTATTCAGGCGCTTATTAAAGCTCTGAAAGTGGCTATTTTAGATCCTGTCAATTCTTTAAACAGGGATGAGCTTTTTTTGCTTTTGTCCTTACTCTTAGAGCTGATCCCTAAAAGCGAATGGGAACTCTTGGACAAACTGTATAAAAATTAATTAAAACAAAACACCAACCTTTAGGGTTGGTGTTTTGTTTTATAACTATAGTAGTATTTAAGGCTTTTTTAATTCAATTCCTGTATAAACCATATTATCTTCTTGAGTAACTGAAATAACATAAGAAAATTGTTCATCTAAGATATATACATTCATATAGGGTAGATTTTCTAAGATTTCTATTACTTCTTCCCAATTATTTAAGATTAAACAACTCTTACTTTGCTCTGCAAACATATAAAACTTCCCTGTCTGAGGGTTATTTTTTAATACTTCTATACAATAAGGATTCTTTAATATGGTACTAGAATCTATTAAATTTAAAAAAAATCTATCATCATATCGATTAGGAATAGGATTAGTTTTAATAAATTTGTCAATCATTTTTTTGCGTATCTCATCAGATGATATGATTTCAACATTTTTTAGTTCAGAATCTTCTAATCCTTCTAAAAGATCTTCTTCATTACGTTTATCGTATTTTTTCATTTTAATATATTGAATTAGTAAGGACATTTTATTTTTGTTCTTCCAACATCAACCCCATCTACTTTAGTATCATCGATTAAAATATGTCCTACCTTTTTATCTTTCTTTTTACCTGTCTGCCAACCAACATGAGGGGCATCGGGTCCAGTTCCCCATACTCCATTTTTATCAAATCCGTCTAAATGAGGTAAATCTATATTTACTTCGGATTTACTTGGTTTATGATACCATTCAACAGGAATTGATTTTCCATATTCAGTTTTAACTTCAGCCCATTTAGTTACGGTAAATTGATCTTTTGGAATTCCTGTTTTTTCAAAAGCTATATCTAAGGCATCCTGTAAACTTGAACCCGTGCCACGTAAATCTAAATCGTTAGGTCCGAGCTTTCCTTCGTTCCAATTCAAGCCAGTGCCTTTTGGTTGAGCCATTAATCCCAGTGTATCCACCATCGTATTGGAGTCATGCGTATAAGCATAGCTATTAGGGTTATTCCCTGCCAGACCGATGGGGTCTTTGGAGATGTATTGTCCAGTTTCGGGATTGTAGTAACGGAAACGATT
>NZ_SELI01000006.1:0-609 GCF_007845595.1 Apibacter muscae | reverse complement strand
TTTTCAACAAGCTTTTGTATTTCTATTCTGCAACAGTATTTATATTTTAATCATCTTCTTTACGGTAGTTTTTCCTTCTTGTTTTATTTTTATAAAGTAAACTCCCGGTGCTAAACTTTGGATATTCATGGTTGTGATTCCTTCTTGTTTTTGTAATAATCGTCCGTTCGTATCTATGATTTCAATAGTTATTTTCTTCCCTTCTTTGGTGCCTTTTATATGGATATAGCTAGTGGCTGGATTGGGGGTAATAGCTACTTCTTGTTCATAAATTTCTGGTTGGTTTTCTAGAATATTTATTTTTTTTATTTCTATGGTTTGTTCTGTTTTTTGTTCTGTTCCGTCTGAATAGGTGGCAAATAGGGTGATGGTGTAGATTCCTTCTTTTTCTAGGGTTAGGTTGAGTTCTGGGTCTGTGTAGGTTCTTTTTTCTGTGCCTTTTTTTACTTCCCAGTAGTATGTTTCGGGTTTTTCTTGGAATTTGGGCGTGAAATGTAGGGGCTCGTGGGGTTCTGCTTTAGTTTTTGGGGCTTCTATGCTTTGGTTTTTCTTGGTTTGTTGTTGGTTTTCTTGCTTTTTAAGTCTTAATACGGCCATGTATTCTTCTCC
>NZ_SELI01000004.1:0-8007 GCF_007845595.1 Apibacter muscae | reverse complement strand
GGGATTGTAGTAACGGAAACGATTGTAGTCTAACTCTGCGCTTACTTTTGTCTCGCGCGAGTGAATACTTTTTGCTTCTACTCTATTCCAGTTGAAACAAATAGATAGGACTAAAAGTATAAAGTATAGATACTTTTTCATTGGCTCAAATTTATAATTTTTTATTCCATTTGAAAGAAAAATCATTTTTTCTTCAACTGTTCTATAATTTGACTAATTGGAAGTACTTGTAATAACGATTTTAAACAAGCCGTTATAACTCTTAATTTTTTAGTTGGAATAATCCAAAATAAAAATATTAATACTACTATAAAAACTAATATCATCAATATATTTAAATTCATATCATTATATTTTTATACCCATACTTTTAAGACAATTTTTTATTATATCGTCTAGTCATTTATTTGTATCAAATGTATTTCAGTGAAGATTTAAAAAAAAGGACATGAAAGTTGCTATTTTTTCACTTCTCTTTAATATTAAATACATAAAATTTATGGAGTAAAAATATTTCAGTTTTACTAAGTAATCTATGTCATATTTTCACTATTCATAGAATGTTTGGAATATGAAAGTAAATTTGTATTCCCATACAATTTTTTATTGTAAAAACATATGTCATGTTTTTACATATAAATTAAGATATAATCTTAATTTAAAACAAAAAACGCTAAGTGTTTGTTTTTCAAAAACTTAAATCATATAAAAAAATGACAAAATTTGCAAAGATTTTTTCTGTCCCTCCTGCTTAGTTTAAATAAATGATAATCAATACATTATAAAAACAAAAAGGGACAAGGTTTATTTTATATACAATTATGTTTTTATTCCTCCCCTTTTTTTACCAATTGAAAGAAAAAAATAACGGATTTTTTAGTGTTTTTTTCTTTGCAGTTTTTCTTTTAAAAAAAACAGTAAAAAAACGTACGAGCTTTTTATAAAAGAGGGTTGCGAGTTTTTAAAAACGAGCTCTATGCGCTACCGCGAGCAGTAAAGCGAGTGTGCTAGCGCGGGCGGTGGGGGCTTGCCAAAATTTAAATCTATATTCCTTATTATTTTTTGGCGAATAAACCGCCCGTAAGCGGGGTTAAGGGTGGTTTACTTCTTTACATGGGTGATTCGTCCCCGTGGCGCGAAGCACCTGCCTGCGAGCAAAACTAACAAGCAACGGCGGATGCGACTTTAGGAGCAGACGAGAAAGTTGCGGATGAGGACAAGCGAAACACGTGAAACAGCCAAACGTAAGTGAATACTTGCAACTGGAGTGCTGGGCTGTGTAACTGGGTTTGAGCGCGGACGAATGCCTTTGCAATGGGCGTTTGAGTTGGTGGTTGACTTTTGTTTTATTGGGGTTGGTTTGAGAGGGTTTCTAGTTGGTTTGACTTACTTTGTTTAATGGATGTAAATTTTCAATCTCATTTTTCAACTGTTCTAAGTTTGTAGTTTGGTATTGTTGAGTAATCGAACTTTTTTTATGACCTGAAAAAACCTGAACTTTTCTTAAATCATGTTTGTTAAGTAGGTTCTTGATTACACTCTGCCTTATCTTTATGGGGGTATATTTTTCTTGTCTTTTAAAATTAATATAGTGATTAATTCCTTTGGCTCTTAGTTTATGTCCTGGTTTCCTGCTGTGTTCAAAGACATAGTTTCTGTTTTCTTTAAACAGCTTATAGTGTTCTGTAACTAAATAGATTTGTTCGGCTTTGAGTTTTAGGGTTCTAGTTTTTAAATAGATTTCTGCTTTTTGTATTTCTATATCTTTAGGTTTTAGATTTGCTATTTCTTGTATGGTTAATGCTTGATATACTAAAAGGCTTACCATGAGTTTTTTATGTTTGGGGGTTTGTTCTAAGTAGTCTTTGAGTTGTTTTTCTGTATATAAGAGCTCTGTCTTTATACTTTTATCTATCTTGTCTTTGAGTTGTAGGTCTTTGCAGGGATGGTCTTTTCTTTTGCCTGCTTGTTGTAAGTAATGGTAATAGGCTTTGATATGGGCTAATCTGCTTTGTAGGGTTTTGGGGCTGTTGCCTTGTTTGCGTAGGGTTTGTATATAGTGTAAGATTTCTTTTTTCTGGGCTTGTTCTGGGTTTTTAATGTGGCGTAAATACTTGTTTATTCCTATTAAATAGCTTTGTATACTTTCTCCTGTATATTGTTCTTCTAAATAATCTTTTAAAGTTTTCATATATCATAAATCTAACTGGGTAATTCTTGTATATTTTTGGGTTGTATCTAAATATTTATGTCCTAAAAATTCTCGTACACTTTCTAGTTTTACCCCCTTTTCTAGTAAATGGGTAGCAATGGAATGCCGTAAGCTATGTAAAGTAATATTTTTGTTTAGGGTAGTTCTTTTAAGTATTTTCTTTAGTAGTTCTAAGGCGGTATGTTTTTTCATTCTTTGTTGTTTTTGATTGAGTAATAGGGCGGTTTCTTTGGTTTTTATTCGGTTTCTTTGGTGTAAATACTTAGTAAAGTCTTTTTGTAGGGTTTGATTGATGGGTATTATTCTTCTTTTGCTGTTCTTTCCTTGTTCTACGATCACTAGTTTGTTTTTTATGTCTACGTCTTCTGTATTGATTCTTTCTAGTTCTATGGCTCTGAGTCCACAGCCGTAACTCAGATGTAAGATTATTTTTTCTTGTAGGTTTTTTGTTTTACTGTACAGGATTTGTATTTCTTCTTGGGTGAGTATTATCCGTTCTTTATAGGGTTGTTTTTCCAGATGTAAAATAAGGGTTTCAAAAGGGTTTTTACTGATATATTTACTTTCTTTTATATATCTAAAATATTCTTTGGGGTGTGTGTAATACTGATATATTGTACTGCTATGTAATTTTCTTTGTTTTAATTCTTTTATATAATTTTCTAGGTCTTTTGTTTGTATTTGTTTCTCTTGTTTGTTTGTAAAGGTTAAAAAGCTTTTTATGTTTCTTATCTTGCTGTAAATGGTGTTGGCGTTATACCCTAGGGTGTGTAATTCTGATTGATAGTAGTAGAGCAGGTCGGCTTTTAGGTTATCTTTTTTCATTTTTACCGTTCGCTGGATATTTGTATTTGATTAGCAATGAGTTATCGTGTTTTAGTGTTCGGTTGGTTTCCGCTTGGTGTTCACTGGTGCTCGGTTTATAGTTTTTCTAATTGGTTGTAAAAGTACTCTTTGAGGTCTTTTCTTACTTTTTGCATATTGTCGTTATGGGCTATTTTGTATTTATAGCCTTTGTTGGGGTGTCCGAACTGTTGTAAGTATTCTAATTGTACTAATTGGTTTAAATAGTATTGTAATTGGGTTTTCTTGAGTCCTGTGCTTTCCATAATATGGAACCTTGTAAATTCTTGGGTTTTAAAGTGTTTTTGTATGTTTTCATAAAACTGTCTAAGGCTTCCGTCTAATTCGTCTATTTTTAGGATTATGCTTTCAAAGAGTACTTCTATGGCGATTTGTAAGTCTTCTTTTTCGGTTATGATTTGATTATCGGTGGAGATTCTCCGATTTTTTTGGTTTAGGTAAGTGATCTGTCTTATGATGGATTGGAACATTTGATTTAGTCTTCTCTTTTTATGTACGTTGTCGGGTAATTGTAACTGGGTGGCATAGGGATTAATAACTTCTAGGTTCTGCAGGCTTCTTATGTAGTCTTGTAATTGTTTTTGGGCTTGTTTTTCCTGCAAGGAGCTTAGCTCTCCTGCGTATTTTTTATTTTGGTATTCTATGATTTTTTGGCTTTGTTCTTGGCTTTCGTCTACGGCGAGGATAAAGCTTCGGCTCATGTTGTCTTCATAAATATCGCCTTTGGTAGTAGCCGATAAGGAACTAAAGATACCGCGTACTTTTTTTTGGGTGCTTTTGATGTTGCCTTTTTTGTCTTTGATGCTTACGCTACTGCTGAGTTTTTGACTGCTGATGAGTTCTCGTAAGCTATATAGGGCTTCTTCTTTTAAGCCGTCGAGGTCTTCGATAATGATATTTTTACCTACTAGATCCCATTCGCCCCAGTTGTATAAACTGCTTTCGGTGATTCGGGTGAATCGTAAAACATCTTCGGGGGGCATGAGGTCGGCGATCTTAGAGATTAAATGGGTTTTTCCGCTTCCTGAGCTGCCTTGTACGATGGCGTGTAGGGGTTTGGGGGTTTTGTAAGAGCTGGCTATGATAAACAGGAGTAATCTGGTGTTTTCTTCGCCAATGATTCCGCTTTGCTCAATTAATTGATTGATTTGGTTTAGGGTTAAGTTGGGGGGTTCTTCTATTTTTTTACTTCTTTCTTCTAAATTATTGTTATTTCTTATTTCTAAATTCGTCCTTTTTTCTAGTAGTTCTGTAAAGATTTCGGGAGAATGTAATTGTAAGGTTTCGTTGATGTCTTTGTTGGGGAGTTCTAGGGTGGTGAGTTGTAATTTTGGATTTTGGTTTGTTAATTCTTTGGCTAATTTCTCTGTGGCTTGTTTTCCTGCTCTATCATTGTCAAAGATTATTATTATTTCTTCTAACTGCTTTAATTCTTGGATTGCTTGTTTGTGTTCTGATGTAAAGCCGTTGGTTCCATAGCAGGCGAGTACACTATACTTTTCTCTGATCTCTTGTATTTGCAAAAGACTGGATGCATCTATAATACTTTCGGTTAAAATTAGTTTTTGGGTTTCTGCCCTGGGATAACAGGGATATAAGCCCGATCTGTTTTTTAGATAATAGTGATTCTTGTCTTTAATGCTTCTCCCATAAAGGCTTATAATTTTTCCGCTTGTATCTTTTAAGGGAAAAACGATACAATTGACTATTCCTTTATAGGTTCTTCCGTTGTAGCCGATTTCTAGTTGTTCGGGGGTTAGATTTCTTGATAATGTATATTCATTTGCTTTTTTACTTTGTCTTAAATTTTGTTTCATTTTATAAAATACTTCTTCCAGCTTATCCATAGGCAACTCTTGGTATTCTTTTACGCGTCCGTTTCTGTAACGGCTACTGGGCTCGCCTATGAATGTTTGGGCTTTTACAATAGCTTGTGCTTTGGTGAGTTTTTCGTAATACATAATAAAGTCTATGACATCGATAACCTTATTGGATTGGGGGCAGTTTCCGCTGTAACATCTGACGGTATTGGAATCGTTAAAGATTTGCATGCTGGGGGTTTGGTCTTCGTGAAAGGGACATCGGCACATCTGGTTTTTGACTGGTATCTGATAATGCTCTAATACTTCTTGAATGCTTAATTTTTGTTTGATTTCTGGGATACTCATAACTAGGGTTTTTTATTGAGTAAGTTTTTTTAAAAATATTTTTTACAACTATTTAGGTGCAAATATAACACTTCTGTAATTTAATGCAAAGCATTTTAGATTTCTATATAACAGATTAGGTTTGTATTTTTGTTATTTCAATTCAAATAGTGTGTAAATACAACAATTATGGGGTTAGGTAATAGAATTATATCTTTAAGGAAAGTTCAAAAGCTTTCTCAGGGTGATCTTGCGAGTAAGATTGGGGTGCATCAAAATGTATTGGGAAGATATGAAAGGGGCGAAGCTAAGCCTTCTATTGAAATGGCTTCTAAAATAGCAGATTGTTTGGGCGTTTCTATTGATTATCTGGTGGGTAAAATTGATGTTGAGATTGATAAGGTTATCTTAGATAAGATTATTGCTATTCAAAAATTGCCTGAGGAGGATAAATCGCATATCATGTATTCTCTGGATGGGTTGATTCAACATGCTAAAAATAGATTGGCTTATAAATAAAAATAAAACCGATTCATCTTTGAATCGGTTTTATTTTTTATCTACTTTTGTATTTCCAAACTTCACATTATGATTTTTAAAATACTTTGCCCGTACGGTATGGTGGCAGAAACAGAAATGTCTGCAACGCTTGTGAAGGCGTGGAACATCTTAGCCTGCGGGCTTTTTTTTCCAAACTTCACTTTTTATGAAAAACACAGATTTTTCCAATCTAAACAACAATTTAAACCCTGAAAGCCTTAAAGTGTTTTTAACTGCCTTGGATAATTTCTCTTTTATTGGGGATTACCAGCAGTTGGGTTTTTCTATTCAGGCGCTTATTAAAGCTCTTAAAATCGCTATTTTAGACCCAAAGGATTCTTTAAACAGGGACGAGTTTTTTTTGCTTTTGTCCTTACTCTTAGAGCTGATCCCTAAAAGCGAATGGGAACTCTTAGACAAGCTGTATAAGAATTAATTAAAACAAAACACCAACCTTTAGGGTTGGTGTTTTTGGTTTATTCTTTTTTATCTATAAATATAAAAGGTTCTTTTAAATTGTTTTCTTTTATATAACTATCATACCAATCAAAATAATCTTCAGGTTCTTGTGAGCTAATTCCTCCATTTTCAGGAAGCCAATACATTTCTCCATAAGCGCCTAACATAGCCCAATGATATTCTAATTCATGACTCACTAATGCAGTACTTGAATAAGAATAAGGAGCTTTAAATATACCAGATTTCTTATCTGAAATTATTTTTTCAGCTTCTACCTCTGTTTTATTCGCATATTTAATCAAAATACCTTTGATAATAGAGAGCCAAGAGCTAAAATGTACTACTATAATATCCTGTGTTTTTTCATCTGTAAATTTTAATTCCTTTTCCATTATCTACTTGCATTTTATTTTCCCTTATTTTTAAGTCTTTTGTATAAAAACGAATTGTATCTATATATTTCCTTATTAAAGCTCTGAAAGTGGCTATTTTAGACCCTGCGAATTCTTTAAACAGGGACGAGCTTTTTTGCTTTTGTCCTTACTCTTAGAGCTGATCCCTAAAAGCGAATGGGAACTCTTGGATAAATTGAATAAGGCTAAAAGCTCGGTAAAATACCAAGGTTTTAGCCTTATTAATAAACTTTTAATAGCATTTACAGAATTTCATCTATAGAATTTATGAATATTTCATTCTCTTTAATCTCTTTAGGAAGTTTCTCAATAAACTTATCAAATTCTTCTTTCCCTAAAACTTTTTCAATATTAAATAAGAATAATGGTAAATTAGATGACTCTAAAACATTATTAAGTTTAACTAAATAATGTTTTGATAAATATTCTAAAGCTATATTTTTATCAATATTTAATACAAAGGAAAAAATATAGGGATAATCAATACTATACTTAATTAACTCATAAAGCTCATCAGTTGTATAACTATAAGAATTATTATTCATAGAAGCTATAAACATTTTTAATTCATGCTTTTCTTGATCTATTAGTTTAATTCTTTCAATTATATCTTCAATTTCTATAATTTTTTCTTCAAACAATAAACATTCTCCAATAACATTAGCACCATCCAGAAAGCTGAATTTGAATCCTTCCTTTAACACATCTTTCGGAGCCTTTTCTGATAGAAAAAAAACTTCATCTGCTATCGACCTATATCCTTGATCTCTAGGTGAAATATTAAATTTGAATGCTATACTCCAAGCTTCATTTAACTCAGGAAAATGAATTTGAGTATGTAAAACTTTTGCTGATGGTAAAAGTCTTTTTTCTCCATCAAATATATTTTTATCCCAATGAATTAATGATTTCATTATTTACAATGTACTCTAATAGAATTAACTTTTTTAACTTCTGTCTTTCCATTTAAATCGGTTGCCTCAATAGCTCTTGCTGGACCAATTCCATCTAGATGATCTACTTTATAAGCACCAGATGCAACCGCATCATCTACATCAAAAGTAACTACATAAAATTTTGAATCGCTTCCATGCCCCATAGTTTTACCCCATTGTACAGCATCATCATAACTTTCAGCAAACCACTTTGCTTCCATACCTCCAGAATCTCCACCAGATTTCCAACCATTTTGAATAATATCAAAATATTCTGCTCTAGTCATAGATCTAAATAATTCCATCAATCCAAACAAGTCGACCATCGTATTGGAGTCGTATACATACGCATACATGTTAGGGTTATTACCTGCCAGTCCGATGGGGTCTTTGCTGATGTATTGTCCAGTTTCGGGATTGTAGTAACGGAAACGATT
>NZ_SELI01000027.1:0-14743 GCF_007845595.1 Apibacter muscae | reverse complement strand
GATGAAGACGCCTTTCCAGCCTGTGAAGAACAATCCGCCATCGTCACCGATAACAACGACCCTGAGGGCATGAGCCGTATACGAGTACAATTCCCATGGCAGAAAGCCTATGGAGGACAAAGCCCCTGGATCCGCTCCATCACCCCATATGCCGGTAGCGGAAAAGGAATGCATGTAGTACCCGAGATAGGCGAAGAAGTAATCGTAAGCTTTGAGAACGGGAACGCAGAAAAACCCGTAAGCCTAGGCGCTATGTTTAACGGAAAAGGAAAATCCGGACATGGGGGAGCCGGGAATTTTATCAAAGGTTTACAAACCCCAACCGGAAACAAGATACAATTTAATGATAAAGAAGGAAGCGCTTTACTCACCGATAATGGAGGAGCTAGTATGAAGTTTGACGGGGCTGGGAATGCAGTAACTAATGCTGCTGTTACTCATATAATTAATGTAGGTGGAAAGGATAATGATGCAGGGCCTTCAAATGTAACCATGGATCAGAGTGGAAATATAACCATAAAAGGAGATGCTAATGTTACCATTATAACAGGAAATTCTATGATAGAATTAACTCCGGATAAAATATCTCTTTCTGCTTCGGAAATAAATATTAATGGTGAAAAGATTGAAGTTAAAGGCCCGGGACAGTGGCAAGGTGGAAAAATAAAAATTAATTAATCCTCTTTTTAAAATCAATGACTATGAGTGAAAAATTTAATTTTTTTTTAGAGGATGATGAGAAACCTTCTGATTTTAAGAAATTAACCCGTCAGCTACAAGAAGAATTCAAACAAAAACAAAGAGAAGAAAAAAAAGAAAAAGATGAAATAAAAGCCAAGGCTTTAAAAAGATTTGGATTTAGAAAGAAGGGAATTCAAAAATACCAAGTGCGATTAGAAGGAGAAATGCAAGTCAATAGCATGAACGTAAAAACAGTTGTAGAAAATAAATATATACTACAGGTAAAAGAAATTTATGAAAATTCTGTACTTATAGATTTGGTAAGCTACGATAAAGAAATGGTAGAAACTTCTAATCCTACCTTTAAAGAAATGTTTATGGTAACTCGTCAACTGGAAAAATTATACGATGAATTTACAGCAAGAGTTTCCCATGAAGGAGAAATATTGGAAATAAAAAATTTATCTGCTTTACAAGAAAAATGGCTAAGAATAAAAAAAGAATTGGTGCCTTATTTTAATGAAGGAACCAATATTGAGGAATTTTTTTCTTTGAATGACCAAACGATGAAATCACCGGATATATGGAAGCAATTACTTAATGAACAAGAATTTTTATTTTTATTTTTCAAATTAGCCGGTTATGGAAAAAAGCTTAATTTTTCTGATACATTGGTAAAAGAAAATGCATATCGCAGCGGAAAAATAGCTTGGGATATTCAAGGTTATACACCAATTGAATTTTTTTCGGAAGTTTTAAATTTAAGTATTTCCGGAAGTTTTAAGCCATCTACAGGCTGGTTAGATAAAGCCTATGGAAAAATGCCCTTTATGAATGAGATAAGTTTTCAACCGTCTTATCAATTGCAGGCAGATTATCAGATAGATTCTGAAAGTGGATTTATACGGAAAGCTCATGTTTATTGGGAAGAAATCGCACATCCCTCTTTGGTTTTCCATAAAATGAAATTTACTATAACCCAAATATCTTAAACAATGGCAAATGAAATTTTTAATGAAAGCCATTATTTTATGTGCGAAGGAGGCTTAAAACCGGCATCCTTAAAGACCAGCCAAGAAAATGTTCTCCTTGAAAATAACAAATATTACCTTACCGAATACAGCTTAAAGTGCAAAGGGATAGATTTTTCCTGCAGATGGGTAGCTTTATTGGTAGCTATTATTGCAGCTGCCATCGCTTTGCTTATGTCCTGCCCGGCGGGTTGGGTATTGTTGGCAGCCATAGCCGGAGCTGCCGGAGGCGCTCTATTAGCCGGGAAAATATGCGGAGATAAGGCCGCTATCGTTAGAGTTTGGTTAGTAATAAAAGACGACGTTGTTTTTGGAGAGCATAAAGCCGTATCTAACCATAAACCTCAGCATTTAAATTGCAGAGCCTTTGGTTATAATATTGTTTATAAACCCAATGTAACTAGTGAATTTGAAGCTATTTGTATTTTTGGTGGAAATGTATTAATGACTGGTTTGGAAGCTTTTATGTATGTATATGCCTTTAGGGGCGGGGGAACTTTACTAACCAAACCCATGACTTTTTTCCGTAATTTCGGAGTTAATTATCTAAAGACTATTTCTAAATACGGAATGTTAGGAAGAGGTATTTTTGGAGCTTGGGGAGGAGCCAATGCTTACTATATGTCCGATACGGAAGGTTTTAATGCCAATGAAGTAGCCAAAGCTTCTGCACAAAGTTTTTTCTTTGCAGAAACAGCAGCTTATCATGCAGTAACCGAAAGAGATCCTCAAAGTATTGCCTTGCTTTTAAGCATGGGAGGAATTCCTGCAGGAGGAAAAACTGGGCAAAGAAACTCTTTAGGAATGGAAAAGGTAGCAGATGCTACCAAAGCCGATTTAGCAAATTCTGTAGAAGGGGTTAAAAATAATATGCGCTCTGCTGTTCATAAAGCCATAGAATTTAGGGATAAACTAAGGGCTCAAAAAAAGGGAGATGGTGCTTTTGAAAAGAGTGCAGAACAAATAAAAGCAGAGGAACTTATAGATCAAGCTAAAATAGCTGAAGCTGAACTTACAGATTTACTTATAAAGCTGGCAGAAGAAAATGAAGGAAAAATGGAAGGACTTGATTTTAGATTGAAATCTGTTGAGTCTTTAACTAGAAAACTACAAACTGATGGACTTAATGCTGAAATGAAAGATGTCCTTCGCTATACAACCATATTTGAAAACTCAAAATTAACTTCTAGAACAAAAACAATGTTAGATGCCTTAAAACAGAATGGATATAAAGAAGTAGCCATAAAAAACACTTTTAAAGATGGAGCTATTTATAAAGGTATAAATACTAATTTTGAGACACCAAATGGACAAGTTTTTGAACTTCAATTTCATACACCTGAAAGTTTTAATGTGAAGCAAAATATTAATCATATTTTATATGAGGAAGCAAGATTACCTAGCACAGAAGTAGCTAGACAAATAGAATTAAAAAATATAATGATTGAAAATTCATCTAAGATACCTAATCCACAAGGGGTTTCTAGTATAAAATAAAAGCTTATGATAGATTATAATTATATATACTATAAGAAAAATATTAATGGTGAGGATACATTATTTAGGATACCTAAAAATGGAATTAAATTCCATGAGCAAATTCAAAATATACAAGTTTTAGATAAAAAAAAGTGGACAACAAATCATTTAAAAATTACTTCTTTCTTGAATGATTATATGACAGGATGGATAGATGAAGATGATTATTTATCTTCAGAAGAAGTACAAAGAATATTAAATGAAAATATGTAATGAATTATTATCAATTAGTTCAGGATGCCAGACAGTTTTCTATACTAGCCCATAAAGAACAAAAATATGGTGCTTATCCCTACGATATTCATCTAGGTCACGTAGTTGAAGTATTAATAAGAAACGCTGTTGGTTTTTATTCCGAAGAAGATTATACATTATTAGCTGTTGCTTGGTTGCATGACATCTTAGAAGATACTAATACATCTAAAGAGCAGCTTAATATTAGATTTAATATTAATATTGCCGAAATAGTTTATGCTTTAACAGATGGAAAAGGAAATACAAGAAAAGAAAAGAAAGAAGAAGTATATAAAAAAATAATTTATAATCAGGAAGCAATAATAGTAAAGTTAGCAGATAGAATAGCTAATGTTGAATTTAGTTTAATTCATGGCAACATAGAGAAAATAAAAAAATATTATACAGAACAAAAAGATTTAGAAAATTATATTAAACCTAATATTAGCACAAATTTAGGTAAGATATTATTTGAATATTTAGAAAAAATTTTCACCAATAATATCTATTTAATTAAATGAAAAAAAGTTTATATATTTTTTAAATTGAATTATGAATTTATCTTAAAATAAAACAATACATATAGCATAAAAATATAAATAACATTATCCTGAATTAATAGAACGTCAAATTAAATCTCATATTTCAGGAATAGATTTCTCTAAACCCGTATAAATAATTGAAATAAGTAAGGGCACAGAATTAATACAATATACTAAAGTAAATACAAAAGGCACATTACTGAGAGGAGATTATTATACAGATAATCCATCCAATACTCCAAGTCAATTAGGAGTTTCAGATACTTATAATGTAAGGGATTCTAATAATGGGTGGAAACAAACACAGGAAGTAAGGGAAGTAGTAAAAGAAATCTCTACATTACCAAAAGATGCGGAAGGATTAAAAAGTACAGCGGCAAAAATAGAAGATACATGGTCTAGAATAGATGAAAATGGAAATCCACTTCCTATTTCTACAGAAGGAGGAGGAAGTCAAATTTATATACCTAAAAGTCAAATAAAATGAATTACAAAGAAGTCAATACTAAAAAAGAGTATAATTTACTTATTCTAAAAGTGAAAAAGGAAACAGAAAAATTATTTTATAAATATCCAGAAATAACTATATATAAAATAATATTAGATCAAATTATAGATATAATAAGTTCATTAAAATCAAATAAAAAATTTACAGATAATGAAATATATAAAAGATATAATCTGGGTGCCATAGCTGTGAAAAATTTTGATTGTGATGAAGATTTATATGGTAGAGAGCTACAAGATATATTTGGAGGATTGTTTGATTATCATCAAATGCCTGATAAATAAATGAATTTTTAATAATATATATTTATGGTGAATTTTAAAGCAAAGATTAATTTTTTTGCTTTTTTACTTAAAAACAGAAAGTATAATCAAATTAAAAATGTAAAAAATCTACACATAACAAAACATACGGTTTTGGAGAAATACAACCTGGTTTATATAAATTGTATCTGGAAGGAGTTTTTTCTAATATTTAAGAATTAAGTATTAGCCATACATTTTAATTAGTATGCATATAGGAGTAGATAAAACTTTACTTAATATAAGTGCGTGAAATTGATTTCATAAAAAAAGGTTATAACTGATATTAGTTATAACCTTCTGATATTAAAGCTCCTCCTGCTGGGCTTGAACCAGCGACCCTCTGATTAACAGTCAGTGCTTTAATTTATCTTTTAACTTCTTTTAATTTCATATTATTTATGAATCAGCCACTTATGAAAAAATAATATCTTTTATTTTTATTTTATTTCTTATTTTATCTAAAATTGTTGTATCTATGTTGTACCTGAAAAATAATTTTAAATTATGGCTACTATAAAAATAATCCAAAGAACTAAATCCTTATCTAATGGTCTATATCCAATATATTTAAGGATCACCAAAGATAGGAAATCTAAATTTATATCACTTAATTTATCTTGTGAAAAATCTCAATGGAATGATACTAAAGAAGAATTTAGAAAGAACTATTCCAATTATAAGTCATTAAATAATGCTCTGGTTCAAATTAAAAATAGAGCAGAAAGTATTTTTACCGAATCTATTTCTAATGGAGAAGATATTACACTTGATGAGTTTGAAGCCTTATTTTTAGAGTATAAAAAGGATAAAAAAATATCAGTCAATGTGTTTTGGGAAGATTATATACAAGATTTATTAAAGTCTGGAAGAACAGGGAATGCTCGTTTTAACAAGGATTCTAAAATTAGTTTCTTCAAGTTTTATAAAAGTAAAATATTATATTTTAAGGATATAACTGCTGAACTGTTAACCCAGTATGAAGTGTATTTAAGAACTAATAATAATTCTAATAGTGGTATAGCTGTAAAGATGAGGGCACTAAGAGCTTTATATAATCATGCTATTGTCAAAGGATATGCAAAAAAAGAAAATTATCCTTTTGATAATTACAAAATTTCTAAGCTAAAGGGAGGAAATAACAAACGTGCTTTATCTCTGGATAGTATTAAAAAAATAACGGAAATGAATATAACCCAATATCCTAATTTAGTAGACACTAAAAATTATTTCTTATTTAGTTATTATACAGGAGGAATGAATTTTTATGATATGATGAATCTACAATGGAATGATGTAAAGGAAGATAGAATTGTATATATCCGGAGAAAGACAAAAGGTAATTTTACAATCAAAATATTACCTCCAGTAAGAAATATATTAGATTATTACAAAGCTCAAGATAGAAAAACAAAATATGTATTTCCTATATTATTGAAAGAGGGATTAACCCTATACAGGTAGAATACAGAAAAGATAAAACTTTAAAAAAATACAATAAGGATTTAAAGCTGATAGCTCAAGTATGCGAAATCAACGAAACTATTACTTCTTATGTTGCCAGACACAGTTTTGCTACTAATTTAAAGCAAAAGGGAGTTTCTACAGATATAATATCAGAAGCTTTAGGACATCAAAATTTAGCTGTTACTCAAGCTTACCTCAAAGAATTGGAAAATGATGTTATTGATGATGCTATGGAAAAACTTTTATAAAAGTGCTAAAGTGCTTTTTTTAATTTAAATTTTTTATTTTCAAAAAAAGAGATTTTAGATAGGTATACTCAGAAATTATTAATATAGTTCAAGAAGTTTTTTATAAATATCTGATTTACTATTAAGAAAAAAACATATTTTATTCTAATGGTAATTATCATTGGTTTTTAATTTGATTAAGACCATCCTATAGACATATAGGATGGATTTTTATACCATAAAAACTACCTAACAGAAATAAAATCGCAACCAATCCACCCATTAATACTAAAATAAAAATAAATTTTATCCAAAAAAGAACAAAAATACCTACATTTGAAGAGTTATTTGTTAAACTTATTACTATGGAAGATATCCCTTTATTTTTCACTCCTTCCCCAGAAAATTCTCTACCCCAACTAAGGGCAAAATTTTCCTCCTTGTATCATGAATATCAAGTAGTATTAGAAATAGAAAAAAATAAACAAAAAACAACCCTTCAATACCAAGCAGGAGTAAAATACCAAAAATCTTCAGGAACTAATGCTCCCATAATCAGCATACAAAAACTAACCAAAACCTTTATAAACAAAGTAGAACCCGATACCCTAACAGAACAAATATCCGAGCTGGCAGGAAGCATATTCCAACCACTATGGGTAGAAATAAGCCCCCGAGGAGAAATATCACAACTAATAAATTACCAATCCATCCTTTCAAAATGGGAAGAAGTAAAAGAAGAATTGCTAAAAAATTATGCAGGTTCCGTTATAAACAGTTACATACAACACATTAATAACACCATAAACACTTCCGATTTACTCCTTGAGAAACTAAAAAATGATTGGTTTTTATCCCTGTATACCGTTCCTATATATAGTACTTATTCCACCCCAGCAGAAAAAGAAAAATGGATATTTCCCTCCCTATTAAAAGGAGTAGACAAAAAAGAATACAGCCTTACCAAAAGATCAGAGAACCCTAACGATACCCAAAACTCCCCCTTAGTACTGATAGAATCCATAGATAAACCGGAGGAATTTTCCGCTATCTATACCTTAGATTCCCAAACCAAGTTAATAAAAAAGATAGAAGTAGTAATCATAGAAGAACAAGGCTATTCCCTGAAAGCAGAAATAGAAGTTCTGAAAATACATAAAAAAGAAAAAACAGAAAGTACCTTACCTAAAGCTAATAAAGCAAGCTTTAACGAAGAAAAAGAATGGCAAAAATATCTAAGAAAGAAAAAAGGATTTTTCGGACGTTTATTTGAATAACCCAAAACTAAAAACCCATGAGTCGTAAATACTTTGTATGCCAAGGAGCTGTATGCCAATGTAACTTTGGATCTACCACCGATAAACTAAAAGTTAAAACCCATACCTCCGTGTACCTAAACGAAGAACAAGGAAATAAAAAACCAGCAGCCACCACCAAAGAACTAGGACAAACCTTTCAAAACAATAGCTTTGGCAGTTGTTCCAAAAAAAATAACAATCCCTGTACCGTTAACGTAACCCAGTGGAAAGATTACAAAGACAACCAAAAAATAGTAGAAAATGATTCCTGGCTTCTATTAGAAGACAGTACAGCCACCTGTCCCATAGGAGGAAGCGGATGCATAAGAATTATCCACCATGGACAAGTAACCGATGTACATTCCCATCATTTTGAAAAATCAGACGAAACAGTACTTCAGCAATTAATGCCCCTGACAGATACCAACGAAATAACCAATGATACCGAAGATTGGGTAGAATAAACCAAAAGTAAGAATTTATGAAGTTGGAATAAAGAACTTAAAAAAAGCATTCCTAAAAAAAGCTAAATTTGAAACACAATGCCTGAATACGTTTACATAAGCCATAAAGTAAAAAAAGGAGAAACCCTTTGGAGGATTGCTCGGGAGTATAAAGTAGAAGAGCACCAAATCGTACAAGCAAATCCCGCTATAAAGATTATACCAAGAGGAAAAGGAAAATACGAAATAGCCAACCTCAAAGAAGGTCAAATCCTTAGAATACCCCAAGAAAAAAAAGAAGAAAAAAGAGGAGTAAAAACCATTACAGGAAATACCAACCCTCAAGCAGGACAAAAAGAAAAATACAGAGTTACCGAATGGTTCCCAGGAACCCCTCTAACCATGAAAAACCCTGCCAAAGTAAAATGGGCAGTTTATTACAAAGAAAAAGGAAAATACATCCAAAAAATCAAAAAAAATACCGGAGAATTTACCTTTCACGAACAAGCCTTAGGTAAAGATATTAAAATAGTAGGCTATTTATATACTCCGGAACTCAATAATAACAGTGCCTTAACCATAAAAGTTGCTTCTACAGGAAAATATTCCCTAACCTCCGTACAACTATACGACATAACCAAAACCACTCCCTTACCACAAAATGCCAAACTAAAACTGGGTCAGACCCTGTATGTAGTAGCACAAACTACCCATAGCGTAGGGAAGATGGTAGAATTTAGCTTACTAAAAAAAGAAATTAAACTGGGAAAAGAAGAATATACCATCATAAGCCAAACCAAAAATAAAGTAAGTACCAAAGGAACTGCAACTACCTACTTTCCATTAAATGATTACCGGCTTTTAATCGATATAAATAAGAAACACCATTACAAAGTACTCGTACAACTAGAAAATACCAACAGTGCCTTCCAGCAGGAGGTAGAAATAGAAAAAAATACACCCAACACAGAAACCAAAAAACAACCCCAAAAGCCACAAGAAAAACAAGAAAATAAAAAAGAAGAAGACAGTCTTCTTTACCAGGGAACTGCCTTATTAAAAAAAGGTTGGCATAAGGCAAAAGAAACCTACAAAGTACTAACTACTTCAGAAGATCCGCAGATAGAGAAAGTAAGTTTGTATATACCCGAAAATAAAACCCAAGTATCCTATGGAGAATTTTTAAAATTAAAAATAGAAGGAAAATACCTAAAAGACCAAAGTGTGGAATATACGGTCTATGAAGATGATGCTCCCATGAGAGATGAGTTAGATAGCGGAATTGTATTAATGAAGGGGGATGTGCAGGAATTGGATATACAGTTAACCAAAGAAATGCGAGAAAAGGGAGGAACCAGTTGGTTGGAACTGGCAGATGGAAAACATGAAATTTATGTATCGGTAAGGTTAAAGGGAAAGATACTTGCCAAGAGTACAGGAATTATTGAGGTGGATGCCACAGATATTAAGATGGAACCTATACCGGGAAATAGACCGGTTACTACAGGACAACCTGAAAAGTTGGAGGAAGGATGTAATGGTAAATACTGTATAAAGAAAGGAGATAAAAATGAATTAATACGAGAAATTAATATACGATTAGCCGGATTTGGAGGGAATGTTCCTACTGATGAGTTTACGGATAGGACGGAAAAGATGATAAAACAGTTCCAAAGGGATTATATGAAGGTTGCAGAAACAGGCAAAATATGCGGAAATGTTCTAAAAGCTATTGATGATTTTTCTTCTAAGTATGATATTTCTTCAACTGTTTGGAAACAATTAAAATGTAGTTGTACTACAAAAGGGCAACAAACAATAAGTAAAATTAGAGGATTAAAAGAATTAAATAAATGTGAAGGATTTGGAGATGGAACAGGGAATGATACAGAACCAGAAAAATATAATAAATATGAATACCCAGGTATTCATCGTTCACTTCTTTTTGGATTAAAAGCATTATTTTTTTATTTTAATCAACAAAATGACTATAGTTTTGGACTTATTAGCTCAGGGTATCGATGCCGATTTAAAAACTATAAAACTACGAATCATCAAGGCAAGGCTATAGATATTCAATTTAATAAAGGAACTTGGCAAATAAGAAGTCAACTATATAAAAATATAGCACCCTTAAAGGATATAAGAAGTAAATTTTTTGAAAAATACTTAAATGCTAAAACAAGTTGGACAGATAAAAACTATTTTAGTTTAGAGCCTATAGGCTTGAATAAAGATAATACTAAAATAGATAGTAACCATACTTATAGTTGGATACACATGGATGTTAGAGAGTTTAATAAAAAATATTTAGAAAATAAATATTTTGCAAAAAAATCAATAGAATTAAATAAAAAGAGTATAATAGACTTAGCTAAAGAATTAGGATTTACTAATACTTGTAATTGTCTAGCAACAAATAATATAGTAAATAATAAAAAAGAAGAAACAAAAGATAATAGAGTAGATCCTAAAACCCTAAAAGCATCTCAGAAAATAAAGGAATTTATAATATCATTTGAAGGGTTTAAGTCAAAACCATATGATGATATAGAAGGCTATGCTACCATAGGAATAGGTTATTTAATTGCCTATAAAAGTCATACAAAACTAACCCGGGAAGAAGTTGAAAAAACAGAAATAACCTGGGATGAGTTTACTAATGGTATTACAAATGAACGAGCCTTACAATTATTTGAAAAAAAAATAATCAAATACGAAAAAGTTGTTCAAAGGGATATAAAAGTAAATTTATACCAATATGAATTTGATGCTTTAGTAAGTCTAGTATTTAATACAGGAGAGGAATTTCTAAATATAGGTGGTGTAAAAAGAGGAGAAACTAAAATAAAGAAAAATATTAATATGAAAAAGTACTCTGAAGGGGCTGATGAATTTTCTGATGTTACCAATGGAGGAAAGAATGGACTTGTAAATCGACGAAAAAAAGAGATTAATATATTTAAAAATAATATTTATGAAAATAATAAATAAAAAAAAGAAATATTTTAAAATAAAAAATATAATTCTATTTTCTTTACTGATTTTCACTATAAATTGTAAAGGAAATAAATGTCAAGAAAGAGAGCATTTTTTTACTAAAAAAGAAACTTCTGACTCAATTAATAATTGGAAATTTTGTGGAGTAGAAACGTTCAATTCAGATATTGATGATTCTATCTCAATAAAAATGAGAAATTTAAAATTGCATATGACAAAAGATACTCTTTTTATTAATAATAAGTATAAAAATAAAATAAATATTCAAAAAATGGAGGCTCATAAATTTTTTAGAAGTCAATATATTTATGATTATTATACATCTTTCTTAAAAAACAAATATAAGATAAATGCAAGGGATACAGTACAATACATTGAATTAGACTATAATAAAAATGGATATCCAAAAGAATATTTAAAAGATGGATTAGTAGCTATTTTTATGAATAATCATATTTTTTTAGAATATTCAGGATATATATTTTGCTATACTAAGCCAGAATCTAAGGATAATGTAAAATCATTTCCAGTTACTAGTGAATCAATTAAAAATAAATTATATAATATTTATTCATATGATAAAAAATATCTAAATCCAGATTATACTTGTGGTGAAGACTATGTAAAAGGTTATTATTTAGGAAAAAATAATAATAATTATGAAGTATATATTGTGGAAAATTCCTGTGGAGATTTTTATTTTCTAGATTTATTAGTTATCAAAAATAACACAATAATTTCTAAAATAACCATAGATAATGATTCATGGGATGTAGAACAAAGTGAAGTAAATAATATAAAAAATGAAATTGTTACTACATTTAAAATAGATACGAATTATACAATATTCATAAAAACAAAGAAAATTTTAAATAAAAAAACTCAATCCGAGGAAGAAAAAGAATATGAAATAAATAATCAAGGTAAGATTATTAGAATTAAAAAATGAAAAATCTATTAATATGTTTTAGCTGTTTTTTTTGATTTGTTCATGTAAAGCAGAAAAGAAAAAAACAATAGAAGAAAAAAAGAATAATATCGTTTTTAGAAGATTCTATTACAAATAATCTAAATAGAAGTCAGGAATATGGAGTATGGCATTTTTATGATATTTCTGATTATCCTGTTATAGACTTAGAAGGAATAGATAGAGAGAAACTAAAAAAAGAAATAGAAAAATATACTATTAAATTAAATGAAAATCATATTACTATTTCTAACTTCTGCTCTTATATTGAATATGTAAACCTTAGAGAAAAATCATTAAGTTATTTTACAAATCAAGATAATTTAGAAAGATATTTAAATGCTTTATCTAATAAGGGGATTAAGTTTTCAGACAGTATTAATATTATTCGATCTACATTACCAGATGATGAGTGTGATTATCCTTTTGGTGAGATTATTAAAATAAATGACCTTTTGATTGTTTTATATGAAGGATATTTAGTGTTTTTTAGTAAGGAAGTACCATCTGATAATTTCATTAGTGAATATAATAAATTATCTAACATATCCTTACCTACAAATTATGACTTAATAGATTCTATAGAAGACAGCAAATTTATCCCAATACCTGATAAATATAAATATTTTTTAGGATTGGAGTATTTAAGCAATTATAAAGGACTAAAATTACCCATAGTAAATAAAGATATCAAACCTATTTTAATTTCAGCATATCAAGAATCTGGAGAGCAAAATTTATATATCTATAATTTATCTGAAGAAGGTAAAGTATTAGATAAATTAGTATTATTTTCCATTGAAGGAGAAACTGAACAAGGAAATAATATAGGAAATAATACTTTCAATATTGACAAAAATTATAAAATAAAAATTACAAGAACACTTGAAAACGACAAAAAAATTATAAAATATTATCGAATAAATAAAAATGGGAAATTTGAAGAAATTAACAATAAATAATTTCCAAAAACTATTATTAATTATTTATAAACAATACTTAAATTATTCGATAACATAAAAAATAAGTAGCAAAAATAAACTAATGAAACATTTTAAAATAAAAAATATCATCCAAATTTTATTTTTTTTTATAGTTATAAATTGTCAGGGTAATATAGAAAAAAAATCTTTAAATATTAAAGTATCAGATACCTTAATAATAGAAAAAGATACCCCCACAACTACAAATAATAAAATATCTTGGGAACTAATAGATGTAACAAGATTTTTTGATAAACCTATAGAGGATATAGATTTAGAGAATTTTAAAAAAATAAAAATACAGTTTTCAGGAGACACACTAATCTTAGGTGGTAATAAGGCTATTTTCAGTGAAAAGAATTTAGAATCTACTAAATATTTTGGAAAAGGTAGTCTTTATGAATTTTTTACAGAATATATATTAAAAAATTTCAATATAAATATTAAGAATAACGTCCACTTTATAGAACTATCTGATCACGATAATATAAAAAAACCATTTAATTATTACTTTCTAAAAAATGGAGCTATTTATGAAAATAATTATTTATTTTTATATAATTCTGATGATTATGTTTTAGCATTCAAGAAACAAGAGAATAAGAAAAATCTGAGAGATATTTATACAAGTTTAAATACACTCTCATTACCATTAAAATATTCTTTAGAATTTATAGATACACCCAATAAATTTATTTTAATTCCTGAAGAGTATAAATCATTATTAGATTTAAAAAATTTTAATAATGACTTTGAAGGAATAGCCTTACCTAAAACGAAATATAATATAAAACCTTTATTGATTTTAGCTAATGATGCATCAGGACAATCTATACTATACCTATACACTTTATCTGATGATTATAACGTTTTGGATAAATTAGAGCTTTATTATAGTTATGATATAGATGAGGGAAATATTGTCACTACATTTAATATTAATGAAAATTATAAAATTCAAATAAAGAAAACAGAGTATAAAAAAGAAACAGAAAAGATATTAGCAATAAAAAATTATCTAATAAATAGGAGTGGGAAATTTGAAGAAATTAAGAATAAATAATTTCTTAGAAAACTATTATTAATTATTCGATAATATAAAAAATCAGTAGCAAAATAAACTAATGAAATATTTTAAAGTAAAAAATATAATTCTATTTTATTTACTTATTTTCACTATAAACTGTTAAGGGAATAAAAGTCAAGAAAGAGAACCTATTTTTACTAAAAAAAAAATTTTCAGACTCCAAAATTTTTGAAAAGTTAGTGAATTTATGGCTCTCCCTGTATGAAATCCCCCTACCAGTATTAAAGGAAAAACCTCCCCCTGCCACTTATATAGGAAACAAAATAATTTCCAGACAGCATAAAAATTCAAGATGGAAGCTAAATCTTTTTCCTCTAGATTTTTGTTTCTAGGTGGATCTTACTAACTCAAAAATTGAAACAATAGTAGAAATCCGTATAAAACACTAAAAAAATTTCTAAAAATTTTAGTTATCTTCAAAACAGAGAGAGTAA
>NZ_SELI01000022.1:0-15541 GCF_007845595.1 Apibacter muscae | reverse complement strand
CTCGATTTTTTTAAGGATATGCTTTTTCAATTATGGTCTTCTGAAATTAAAAATTTCTCTATTGAGGATGTTGAAAATAATCTTTGGGCGAGACAAGCTGGATTGGATGATAAATCTCTGGCTAGATCTGTAAATGAATTTAACTTGGCTTTTACCAAATATGGTATTAATTCTTGTATGCAAAAAATTGTTTTTTGGCTGAAACTATTGTTAAAACTGTTTTCTTTACTACCGCTAGGAATTATTGAGTAATAATGCTTCTAGTAATGATCGATATAAAGGTAGAGGCATTCTCCAGTTAACTTGATCTGCATATCTAAATACTCTATAATAAAATCTCTAAATTTAAATTAAACTAAAAAAAATTGGATATAATATTTATAATGAAAATAATCACTTTATAGCAATTTATATTTTTTTAAGATTCATTCCTCATAAATACTACTACCATTAAATTTAAATAATTACTCTTTTTTAATTTGATTCATTAAAAATAACTTTTATTTTATTATTATTAAGCCTTTTATTTATCCAACTCTCTATCTTTTCTTGATCAATAATAGAAAATTTCTGATTAGATGAAATCATTAATATACTTGATTTATCTACCTTTATTGAGTCACTTTTTGAATAAATATTCGCATTTGTATACATACAATTTTTTATCTGCGGATAAATAGGAGATAATTCTGAAAGCAGTTGTTTACCTAACAACTGATGAGAATTTACACTATCCATTTTTTGTTTATAATTAGATATTTCTAAATTTAAACGTGCAATTTGTTGCATCAATCTTTCTTCTTCTGATTGTGCATCTGTAGCTTCTTTATCTACATTTTGATCAATTGCTAAACCTTGTTCAATAACAATTTTAACATCCGCTAATGAATAGGCTATAGCTTTATTGATAATAGCTTTCTTATCCGCCTCACTTAATAAAGATCCTCCATAAACTAAGTTTATTTCTCTTTTGTTTGGATTTATCTTTTTATTCAGTAAATAATTACCTTTATAGATCTCAATATTACGGGTATATTTATCCGCATTCGATCTAAATTTTTCATTTTGAGACATTTGATAACCTAAATAAATACTTGGCAAAATAATAATCAGAAGGATTAGCGACAATCCATGGTGAATTCTTTTCTTTCTTTTCTCACTTATCTGGCTATCTCTAATTGGAAATTTTAACATTTGAGAAATTAATACTGAGGCATAAGCAATACAAACCGTATTAATAGTAAATAAATACATGGCGCCGTAAAAAAAAGAAAATTGAAATGTTGCCAATCCATATCCAGCAGTACATAACGGAGGCATTAAAGCAGTTGCAATAGCTACCCCTGGTATAACATTCCCTTTCTGCTTACTGCTGATGGCGATAATGCCAGCAAAACCACCAAAAAGAGCAATCAATACATCATAAATAGTAGGATTCGTTCTTGCCAACAATTCAGAATGAGCTGTATGAACGGGTGTAATTGCAAAGTAAATGGTGGATGCAACAATACTTGCCAACACAGCAAAACAGAAGTTCTTTATAGATTGATTAAGAAGTTTAAAGTCGTGAATGGCTATGCTATATCCCATACCATTAATAGGCCCCATCAAAGGTGAAATTAACATAGCTCCTATAATTACAGCCGTTGAGTTGGTATTTAAACCTACTGAGGCAATTAAAATAGCACAAACCAATATCCAAAGGTTAGTACCCTTAAAGGATATTCCTTGCACAATAGAGTCGTGAATTTCATCAAAATCTTCCGTCTGCTTTTTTAAACTTATATAAATGATAGCTTTACGTAATAAATGATACATATTTAATATAATTTTATATTCAAATTTAATTATAATAAATATATTATTCTTAAATTATATTATTTTATTATTTTTAAGAACTCACCTATTATTATCTATTATCAGAAATAAATTTCTTTATATCTCTGTTAGCTCCATATACAACTAATATATCATCCTTCTCTAAAATAGTTTCTGGCTTTGGTATTCCTTGCACTTCAGATACTATTTTTGTTTTTCCGATAATACTTTTTCTTTCTATATTCTTTACTACAGTTAAAACCAAAATATTGAATTCTCTACGAAATCCTATTTCTTCAATAGATTTCCCTATAAAAATTTCAGGAACTAAAACTTCTACAATACTATAATTTTCATTTAATTCAAAAGAATCCACCATCCCTCTAAGGGTCAGTTTTTTTGCCCATCTTTCAGCTGTTTCTTCCTCCGGCCGTACAATTTCATGAACACCAATGGCTTGTAATACGTTTTCATGCAAAGGATTTAATGACCTACCAATTAAACGCTTCACATTTAAATTTTTAAATAGTGCAGTGACCATTATATTTGCGCCTTGATCTTCTCCTATACAAACAATGACAACATCCGTATTTTTTAGGGGTAAGGTTTCCACTGCTGCTGCATCTGTAACATTTAAACACACCACATGTGTAATTTTATCCTTTAACTCGTTTACCCTCTGCATTTTCATATCTACACCAATGACCTCATTGCCTTGTGAAACTAGTTTTTCCGCAAGAGAAGAACCAAAAACCCCCAAACCTACAATTATATATTTCATCTGATTTTTTTTATTTAATTAATCAATACGTCTTCCGATGGATAAGTATAATCGCATTTTTTTACTTGTTTAAAAAATGCAATAAGAAGGGTTAGTGCTGTAACTCTTCCTATAAACATAAGTACAATTAATACTATTTTGCTCCCCATGCTAAGTGAAGATGTAATCCCTAATGTTAAACCCACTGTGCTATAAGCTGAAACAGATTCAAAAATGATTTCATACAATTGCAAATCCTTATCAAAATAAGAAATGACTAACGAACCTATTCCCAAAAAAATTAAAGAAAGTGAAATAACAGCAAAGGCTCTTCTTATGGAAAGATCGTTAATTTCACGACCGTAAACCTCAATTTTTTTTTGTCCTTTTCCTAAACTTAGAAAATTTAGAACTGCAATGGCAAACGTGCTCGTTTTAATTCCTCCCCCTGTAGATGCTGGTGATGCACCTATCCACATAAGAATAATTATTACTATTATAGAAGAAAGATGCAATTGACTAAAATCAATAGTATTGAAACCTGCCGTTCTAGGAGTGGTAGCTGTGAACAAAGCAGTAATAAATTTACCTATTCCCTTATGAGAAGCTAATATGTTACAATATTCATTCACATATATGAATGTAGTACCTAAAATAACTAACAACAAAGTGGTTAGTATATTAATTTTACTCCCTAGCTTCATTACTCTAGGTTTGTACACATCTTTTCGTTTACTAAATGCAAGGAAGAAAATTTTTATAATTACATGGCTTAAATACTTCAATACATTGATAACAATTGGAAAACCTAATCCACCTAAAATAAATAGAAAAATTAAACTCAATTGAAATAAATAGTTATGAACGTACCCATTTTCCATAATTCCATAAGGTAGTGTAGAAAACCCAGCATTACAAAAGGCTGATATAGAATGAAATACTGAAAAATAAATTCGTTGTGAAAATGAAGGAATTAAGTTAGGATCTAAGCTAGCAAAAATAAAAATAGCTCCTACCATTTCAATACCCAATGTAATGATTAATATTCTTTTTAAAGTTTTGAAAATTTCATCGATTTTTTCAATGTTTGAAATGGTCCCCATAGCTAATTGATCTTCGTACGAGGCTCCTCCTTTAAAGAAATAACTAAAATAACTAGCAAAGGTTAAGATTCCTAATCCACCTGCTTGAATTAGACTAATAATAACAATTTGCCCAAATAAAGTAAAGTCTTTCCCGGTATCTAATACCACTAAGCCGGTTACACAAACAGCACTAGTTGTAGTAAATAATGCATTTATAATACTAATTCCTCTGGCAGTAGCAAAAGGAAGCATAAGTAAAATTGTGCCGATAAGAATTAATCCTAAAAAACTAAAAATAAATAAACGAGCTGGATTTAATCCAATATATTTAATTTCGGTTAACATGGTTTGCTATTCGTAGAGCGACTAAGTACTATATACCCTAGAATGCCTCCAATAATAGAAGCTACAAAAATCCCAATCTTTGCTTGGACAACATATTCCGGATTGGTAAAGGCTAAAGAGGTTATAAATAAAGACATGGTAAATCCTATGGAAGCTAGAAGACCAATCCCCAATAAATTTTTAATATTCATTCCCTCGGGAAAAGGAGCTACTTTTAATTTTACTAATAAAAGAGTAAATCCTACCACCCCTAGTACCTTTCCTAAAAGTAAACCTAAAGCAACCCCAAGAGCTACGTGCGTACTAAAAAGCTCATCTATATTAATGTCTAAGGAAACCCCTGCATTGGCTAATGCGAATATAGGTATAATTATAAAAGTTACGAAAGGATGCATGGCATGCTCAAGTATTTGTAGAGGAGGAATTGCCTTATTGGTATCTATTTTTATCTTTTCTAAGATATGTAACTGATCATTGGTTAAAGTCGGTATTTTACTGTTAGGATCTTTAGACTTAAATTTATCTAAATATTTCCTAATTCGTTCAAAAAAAAGATTCTCTTTTATTTTAACATCTGCAGGAATCATAAAAGCAGCAATTACAGATGCAATGGTTGCATGTACCCCGGAAAGTAGGAAGGACGTCCATACGCCTAATATACCTAAAACGGCATAGAATAAAATACTTCTTACGCCCATTCTGTTTCCTAAATACATTAACAATACAAAAACAAAACCGATGGCTAAGTTATAATAGGAAATATCTGAAGTATAAAAAAAAGCAATTACCAGTACAGCTCCTAAATCATCCACAATAGCTAAAGCAGTAAGAAATATTTTGATCGTTAATGGAATTCTACTTCCTAGTAAGAATAATACGCCTAAGGCAAAAGCAATATCTGTCGCCATAGGAATTCCCCAACCGTGATGAACTTCTCCAGAATTATTAAATGCAATATAAATAAGTGCGGGAACCACCATACCTCCAATGGCTGCTGCAATTGGCAATAATGCTTTTCGCGGATTAGACAACTCTCCTCCTACAATTTCTCTCTTAAGTTCTAAACCCACTACAAAGAAAAATATTGCCATTAATCCATCATTGATCCAGTGATGGATGCTATACTCAAAAAAAGAATTTCCGTTAAATACAAATCCAAATTTATGCTCTAAAAAGTGAAAGTATTCGTTAGACCATGAACCATTGGCTAAAAACATGGCTATAACCACACTTAAACCTAAAACTATTCCTCCAGATTTTTCTTCTAAAATAAATCTTTGAATAGGTTTTAAAACAATATCAATAGGTACTTTTTTTTCTTCTGGCATAAAATGTAAATATTAGGGTTAATCAATGGCTTAATTCAATGAAGTTTTTAATATTAATCCTTATTAAATTTCAAAAATAAATATATTTTTTTATATAGATAAATTATGCTATTAACAAAATTGTAATTTGAGATAAAAAATAGATTTAAACATAAGAGAATGCTGTTATATTCATTCAATTACAATATTAACAATATCAAAACCCAAATCAAAGGCTACATTATATATTTTTAAATTAGGAAAGCAACCTTAATGGATATTAGATTTCAAAAAATTAGAGGTTTCTACCTATAGGGAGGTTTATATATTCATCACTATTTCTTAATCCGTTCTTTCAATTCTTTGATCTCATCTCTAATTTTAGCAGCAGTTAAAAAATCCAATTCTTTTGCGGCCTTTTCCATCTCCTTCTGCTTTTTATGGATGAGTTTATTTACATCTGTTTTAGAATAGTTTGCAGATTCTTCCGCAACTTTAAGCACCTCTGAATTTTCAGCATAAGTTTTTATCACCGGAGTTTCCATATTACCAATGGTTATACTGGTAATCTTTTTCTTTAATGGCTGTGGAGTTATATTATGTTCTATATTGTATTGATTCTGAATCTCTCTCCGCCTAGCAGTTTCTTCAATCGTTTTATTCATGCTATCTGTCATTTTATCCGCATACATAATCACCTTACCATGAATATTACGTGCCGCTCTCCCAGCCGTTTGGGTTAAAGAACGATGAGACCTAAGAAAACCCTCTTTATCCGCATCAAGAATGGCAACTAAAGAAACTTCCGGTAAATCTAGACCCTCTCTAAGCAAATTCACACCCACTAAAACATCAAATTTCCCAATTCTTAAATCTTGCATTATTTCAACCCTCTCAAGAGTATCAATATCTGAATGAATAAAGCGCGTGCGAATCCCAAACTTATTTAAATATTTGGTAAGTTCTTCAGCCATTCGCTTGGTTAGCGTAGTTACTAAAACTCTTTCATCCTCCTCTACCCTCTTTTGTATTTCTGCCATTAAATCGTCAATCTGATTTAATGAAGGTTTCACTTCTATAACTGGATCTAGTAATCCGGTAGGTCTTATAATTTGTTCTACATAAACACCTTCAGACTTTTGCAGTTCATAATCGGCAGGTGTAGCACTTACATACACCACTTGGTTTTGCATCCCTTCAAATTCCTCAAATTTTAACGGCCGATTGTCCAAGGCAGCCGGCAATCTAAAGCCATATTCAACCAAGGTTTCTTTTCTACTTCTATCTCCACCATACATGGCATGTACTTGGGGTAGAGTAACATGGCTTTCATCTATAACCATTAAATAATCTTGGGGAAAATAATCCAGCAAACAAAAGGGTCTTGAACCAGGCATACGTCCATCTAAATAACGGGAATAGTTTTCAATCCCCGAACAATAGCCCAATTCTTTAATCATTTCTAAATCAAACTCAGTACGCTCCTTCAATCTATGAGCTTCTAAATGTTTCCCTATTTCGTTATAATAATCTACCTGCTTTCCTAAATCAATCTGAATATTTCTTATAGCTCCGTTTAAAGTTTCTGGGGAAGTAACAAATAAATTGGCCGGATAAATATGAATGCTTTCTACTGAATCTATAACATTGTTAGAAGCATAATCCACATTTTCAATCCTTTCAATTTCATGACCAAAAAATTGTATCCGTATCCCGGTATCGGAATAAGCCGGGAATACATCTACCACATCACCTTTAACTCTAAAATTACCTCGGGCAAAATTTATTTCAGATCTGGAATAAAGAGCATTAACCAAGAGTTTTAAAACTTGAGTTTTGGTAATCTTTTTACCCACCTGTAAAGAAAGCATATTATTTTTAAACTCTTGAGGGTTTCCTATACCATATAAACAGGAGACTGACGAAACTACCAATACATCTCTCCGACCCGATAGTAAGGCAGAGGTTGCACTTAATCGCAACTTCTCTAAATTTTCATTGATGGATAAATCTTTTTCAATGTATGTATTGGTGGTAGGCATAAATGCCTCCGGTTGATAATAATCGTAATAAGAAACAAAATATTCTACCGCATTGTCTGGAAAAAATTCTTTAAACTCCATATAAAGCTGTGCAGCTAAAGTCTTATTATGAGCCAATATAATAGTAGGTCGTTGGATTTTCTCCACAACATTGGCAATAGTAAATGTTTTACCAGAACCGGTTACTCCCAACAGTGTTTGGTATTTCTCCTGATTAAAAATACCTTGAGCAAGGGTTTGTATAGCTTTGGGTTGATCTCCTGTTGGTTGGAAGGTTGAATTAACTTTAAATTTCATTCGTGAATATAGATGTATAGAATATTAGCCTATACAATTTTAATGCTAGGTTTTCTTTTTGATGAAACTCATAATTTTAAGAAATTTGATATAAGAAAACTAAAAAAATTAACCTCTTCTTGCCAACTCATCTCTAAGTTTTGCAGCGGTTTCATAATCTTCACTTTCCAAAGATTTTTCCATTAATTCCTTAATTTCCAAATCTGACAAATGATGAAATGAATCTTCCTCTTCGTAATTTTCTAACTGGTTATCAATATCATCAATCACATTTCCGTAATTAACCTCATCGCTGGACTGCTGCTTCATTTCCATATATACACCTGCCTTGTCCACAATTTCTTTATTGGTATATATAGGAGCATTAAATCTTACGGCTAGGGCTATGGCATCAGAAGTTCTAGAATCTATTTCCTTTTCTTCATCTGTTTCAGAATTTTGGAATAATATATTGGAATAGAAAACCCCATCAATCAATTTATAAATAAATACAGCCTTTACGGTTATGTGAAAACTTCTGGCAAATGTTGCAAATAGATCGTGAGTTATCGGGCGTGGAGGATCAATATTGGTTTCTAAAGCCAATGCTATGGATTGGGCTTCAAAACTTCCTATAATAATTGGGATTTTCCTCTTACCAAAATCTTCTTCCAAAATCAAAGCATAAGCTCCGGTTTGCGTTTGGCTGTAAGAAATCCCTCTAATGTTTAATCGTATTAATTCCATAAAATAATCCAATGCTTTCCTATCAATTTCTAGCTTGCAATTTACAAATTATTTTTATAAAGCATTTTCAGCTTTTCACCCTTTCATTCTTTCAATTTTAAGGAATATGAAACATTTAACCTTAAAAAGCAAATAGGTTAATAATTTTTAATAGAAATTTCTTTATATAACTCAATAAATCAACAATATTTTAAATTATTAAAATAAATTTTTAATAATTTATTTTATTTGTATATATTTATATTGATTTTTATATAATTATAAATTGTTTTAAATTATGAGTAAATCTAAACCTAACCCAGATAAAAATTCCGCTTTAAATTTATCTGATGCTTCCCGAGAAATTTCTAAGACTAAAAAAGTAAATCTGCTTGATGAATTTGATTCAAATGAAGTACCTCCTATAAAAAATATTATCCCTGGAGATATTTACTCCCTGCCTAACGGACTACTTACCGAAGAGCAATATGCGCAGTACAAAGGTTTGAATTCTTTAATTGCTACCTACGGTGGAGATCCGGAAAAAAATTTAGCGAATTCTCATATTATTTTTAGTAAAATATTCATCGGAGGTGAAAGAGTCTTGGCAGATAGCCATTTTGAAGTTGAAATTGAACAAAAAGTGGCTGAACATGATACTTTTATAATTCGTTGTTTTTCCGATGCTATAGAAGATCCCAAGGCTTATCCTTTAGAAAAAGCCAGAAATTTCTTAGGAAAAAGAGCCACCATACAATTCATGCAGTTTGGTTCTGCGACTTTGGTTTATACCGGTATTATTACGGACATTGCTAACGTTCGTGAGAATGGAGAATCTCAATTAGTATTCACCGGTAAATCTCCCACTATATTATTGGAAAACGGCTTAGATTGTCAAAGTTTTGAAAATCTGGATTTAAAAGAGATAGTCACTAAGGCTACTACCGAGTACCCTACGGATTTAGTTCAGTTAGATCTTCAACCCTTACTCACTGACAGACTTCTTTATACCGTACAATACCGGGAATCGGATTGGAATTTCATAAAACGGTTAGCTACTCGCTACGGAGAATGGCTCTACTACAACGGTCAACAGATTGTTTTAGGTCCTTACAGAGGTAAAACTTGGGAACTGGTGGAAGAGCAAGACGTTTACGATTGCACACTTAGAATGAAACTTATGCCACAAAAGTTTAGTTATACCGCTTACGATGCTAAACAAGCAGAAACCTATACCATAAACTCACAATCGGTACGACATCAGTAGGCGTTTGGTAAACCCATTTCAGCAACATGCAATGGATGCTTCTGAGGGAATTTATTCCAAAGTTGCCTCTTCTTTGTATAACCATAGTTTGTTAGAAGGTGGACCAAGTGAATTGGAACGAGCGGTAAAGAAGCAAAAACAAAGAAGACAGAATGTCTTTTATATGGAAGCTAAGACCAACAATCCTAACTTGAAGGTGGGGGACAATGTAAAGCTGAAAGCATGGATGCCGGGACATAGCATTTTTAAAAATGGAGAAGTTCCTTTGGAAACTTACCGAATCATTGAAATTAAGCATTACCAAGACATAACCGAAGGATATTACAACCATATCGTTGCCATACCTAAGGACAACGAAGTTCCACCCTATATGGATGAAGATACCTTTCCGGCTTGTGAAGAGCAATCTGCCATAGTTACCGATAACAACGACCCACAGGGCATGAGTAGAATACGGGTGCAATTTCCTTGGCAGAGAGCTTTCAACGGACAAACTCCTTGGATCCGATCCATCACCCCTTATGCAGGAGAAGGCAAAGGGATGCATGTGATACCGGAGATTGGTGAAGAAGTGATTGTTAGTTTTGAGAACGGCAACGCCGAAAAGCCGGTCAGCTTAGGAGCGATGTTTAACGGCAAAGGAAAATCCGGACACGGAGGGGCCGGAAATTATATGAAGGGTTTAACCACTGCTACCGGTTCTAATCTTACTTTTAATGACCAAAAAGGAGATATGACACTAGCGGATAAAGGGGGTGCTTCTATGAATTTTGATGGAACCGGGAATGCAACTACTAATGCAAATTCTAATAATACTATTAATGCCGGTTCTGTTCATGCAGTAAATGCCGGCTCAAATGCGAATACTTCTGTAGGCAATGGAGCTAGTACTTTAAAAATGGATGCTTACGGTAATATTACATTGGAAGGAAATACCAATATTACTTTAAAAGTAGGTGGGAATACTATAGTCATTGATTTAACTGGACTAACCTTTACTAATATAGATGGAAATTCTATAGCCATTACTCCAGAAGGAATAAAAAATATAGCTAAAGTAGGTGAAATTTCCACTACTGCTGAATCTGGCAAAGTTTCAATAGAAAGTAAATCGGATGAAGCCAATTTTAAAGGATCTACCAATACTAATATTGGAGGAGGAGATATTACAAATGTTACAGGAGCAGAAGTAGAAATTAATCAATCATAAAATACCTATTATGAGCTTTATTAATATTCCTCCGTTAAATACTAAAAATTATTACACCCTCACCACTGCTAATAGAACAATAATGGGTAATAGAATAATAGAGTTTATTCAAACAAAGGAATTTGAATTTTCTTTATTACAAATTGATTTTCAATGTCTTAAATTCGGATATAAACTTCTTAGTCATAAAATGGAAGGGACAAGCTTAATACACCAATGGGCAGATGATTTGGAACAAATACAGTCATATCTTGTCTTAGTAACAGATATAAGCGGAAACCTTATTGATATAGAAAACTTTAAAAGTATAAAAACACGATGGGAAGGATTAAAAAAATCTTTAGAAAAAAAATATCCTGAAGGAATAGAATTTTTTATAAAAGAAACGGATAGACTGGTAGATGATAAAAAAAAATTTATGGAAACCTTCATAGGGTATAGCTTTTGGCGAGCTTTTTTTCAAGGATGGTATAAAGATCAGCAAAAAGAAGAACAGCAAAGCTTGGTTTTAAATAAATACTTTGGTACCGTAGATCTTCCATTACAATTACATTCTAAAATAGAAAAGTTTGAGAATAAAGAAAGTATTTATTTATGGAAAAATACAGCAAATTTAGATAATAAAAAATTTAATAGAAAAGCTTTTTCCCGTATGTTAAAAGATTTAACCGATATTTATAATATAGATGCAACCTTATCTGTAGATATGGAAGAGAAATATTGTTTTATGGAAAATGGAGTATTAGAAAAAGCAGATATTTTTTTAGAAACATTTGTAAATAATTGGTATTCTGTAGCTAATGCACATCAAATTAAACTAACTTCTCAAGTAGAAGAAAAAGTTAAAAAAGAAGATCTAAATAAATCTAGTATTTTTTTAGATTTTTATAAAAAAGAGAAAAAATCTTTTTTTATTGAAGAAAATTTATATAAAAAGTAGTGAAATGGACTTAGAAGAAGTAAAAACAGGGTCAGATTTAAGAAAGTATATAATGAGATTACTTAAAAATAAGGATAAAGAAGTAGAAAAAGGAAGTTATATATATCCATCTTTATTGGAATATTTATTAATGGCAGATTTGGGGAATAAAATATTTTTAATTTAAAAGAAGAGATAAAATATGTCAAAAAAATATATACCTGAAAACAGTTGGCTTACTTGCGATAAGGGTGCTACCCCTATAAAAATAAAAGTAACTCATAACAATAATAGTTATTTATATGGCGAAAAATTGGTAAGTGAGATGGATATGATACCCGGAGAGAATATTGGTTCTTTCGGAAGTTGTGCCTTATGTGGAAGTTGTGCCTTTCAACCCATTTATTGGGATAAATGCAACGAGGGAGTAAAGGTAAATGGTTTTAAACTCGTTTTTGAAGATGCGAATTTACTTTGTAAAAAAGGAGGGAAAATAAAAGTAGATTTTAATGTACCTGTAGGAGCTATGGTAGCCAATGCAGCTCCGTGGCTTAATTATAACGATGTAATAGATTATAACCAAAGAGGGGTTATTCATGATGTAGAAAATGGGAAAATAAATTTTAATGATGGACCTTCAGGGAATTCGTATAATACCCGTACAGGAAATTATGGAGAAATGAAGGATCAAGTTTATCACAGAGAAAATGGATGGAGGGATATAAAGGCAGAACATCCAAATATGAATATAGATAAACCAACAGCTTCTGGAATTGATGGTGCTTATGAAAAAGGAGGTTTTTTTAAAGAGACAGATGCAAAATACAATACAGCAACATTAAGAACTAATCCAGGAAGTGGAAATAGGGAATTAGACATAAATTGGACTAATGATCATATAGATAGAGGAGCTATTGCTAACCAAGAAGATGCAAGGGCTATGAAAAGAGCAAACAATAATGGTACTTTACAGAGAGAGGTAACACATATTGATACAAATGGAACTATGAAAAGTAAGCCAATGAATGATCAAGCATATAGACAAGGAGCTGGAAGTATTTCTGATATAGAAATTAAGCCTCTATCTAAAGCAAACAACCTAATAAATTCAGCTCGTTCATCTCTAAGGAATTCTAGACCTATACAATCTTTAGCTAATTCGGGTTTGTCTAAAACAGTGCAAAATTCTGCTGCAGCAAAGTCTGCCAATAATGCATTGTGGAAAGCAACGCAGACAGTCGAAGCTAGTTCTGCTTTAAAAACAACAGGGAAGGTAGTAGGAAAAGGGCTTATTGTAGTAGGTATAGCGGCGGAAGGATATAATGTATATAGCACTTATCAACAAGAAGGAGAATTTGGACCAGAATCTAAAAAAGCTTTGGGCGGGGCATTCGGGAGCGTAGCTATGGGTTATGCCGGGGCAGAAGTAGGTGCTGTGATAGGAACAGCTATTTGTCCGGGAATAGGAACAGTAGTAGGCGGGGTTGTTGGAGGTGCAGTAGGTGCTATTGCCGGAAGTAGTGTGGGGAGATGGATTGGTAGCTGGTTTAAATAGAAATATTAATTTAAAACAAAAAAAGCATATGGGATTATTGGATAGATTTTTTGGTTCTGGTTCTAATAAGGAAAAGAAAAAAATAAGAGCTCAGTTTAAAAATGAAAAATATTTTAAAAAAGAGATTAAACGTTGTGATGAATGGATGAATAATGATAAAGAAGATTTTGAAAAATACATTAAAAAACATGGAAAATTAATGGATATCCATTATGTAAATGCTTGTAAAATCAGATTACAAAAAATAGAAAATATGTATTCAGTAGGTGAATCTCCTGTAAAACTCAAAGATTCTTATAAGGAAGTCTTAGATTATTTTTTAAAAGGATATTCAGAAAACTATAAAGATAATTTATTAGCTTTAGAAATAGTATCATTTTGTAAATTACTGAATTTCAATCAAAAAGAATTAAATAAAATTATTGACTTTATAAATAAATGGGAAAATAATTCTAAAATAAAAGATATTTATAAACCTTGTTCTTTGCTATATTATCTTTTAGATAAAGAAGTTATTAAAAGAAAATCTTATAAACCTATTGAAGAATTATATCAAATAACTCAACAACCTAAATCAGAAGCGGAAATATCTATAAAAAAATATTTAGATAATTGGTATTCCATGCATAAAGATGAACCTTGGTACAATAGTCATTTGAGAGATAGTGGATACAGCGGTTATTGGGCTTGGGAAGTGGCAGCTGTAGTAAAGGTAAAAGGATTGGACGATACAGGCTTTAAAGATAATCCTTATTATCCTTATGATATGGTGCATTGGGAAGATAAAAAATAAAAAAATGTATGGGATTATTAGATAGATTTTTTAGTTCTGATTCTAATGAGGAAAAGAAAAAAATAAGGGCACAGTTTAAAAATAAAAAATATTTTAAAAAAGAGATTAATTATTTTAATAAAATAATTAATCTTCTTATAGAAGATAATAAGAAGTATAAACAAGAAAATGGAGAAAATACAGGTTATCAATTTGTTAATTTATCTTTAAAATATATCAGATTATTAGAATGTTACTATAGTCAAGGTGGTGATGTTCAACAGATCTTACCTTATTTTGAGAAAGCTATTGAAAATTTATCACAAGGTTGGTCAGAAGAATATCAAGGATATAACCTATTACTAGAAATGGTATCTTTAGGTGTTTTATTAGATATACCAAAAAATGAATTTCAAAAAATTAAAGATTTTATACATAAGGCAGATGTTAGTAGTATAGAAGATTTATGGAAGCCAGATTCTCTTATTTTTTATTTGTTGGGAGAAACTGATAAAAAAAGAGAGTCCCCTTTTCCTGCTTATAAAAAACTATATCAAATAACTCAACAACCTAAAGAAGAAGCGGAAATATCTATAAAAAAATATTTAGATAATTGGTATTCCATGCATAAGGATGAACCTTGGTACAATAGTCATTTGAGAGATAGTGGATATAGCGGTTATTGGGCTTGGGAAGTGGCAGCTGTAGTAAAGGTAAAAGGATTGGACGACACAGGCTTTAAAGATAATCCTTATTATCCTTATGATATGGTGCATTGGGAAGATTAAATTCTAAAATATGAACATAGCTATTTATAATTCTAAAACAGGATTTAAAAAAGAATGGGAAGAAGAAAATTCTTTACCAAAAGTTATAGAAATATACCAAGATATTCCTAATATATCCGGTTGTTTTTTAGATTTAAGGAAAGAAGACTTTAAACTAAAAATACAAGTGATTAATGAAAAATATTACAGGTATATACTATTTTATAAAAATAAAAGTTCTGCTTTTTTTTTAGAAAAATCTATGGGGAAAAGAATTTTAGATTTTTTTATTAAGGATGAACTAAGCTTTATTTTCTATTTAAATAATCCCAAAAAACTTTTGCCTGAACAAGAAAATATAGAGATAAAAGAAAAGGAAATTAAGCAAAATATTATTTACAAAACCCACAAAGGCAAGACTTATACCCAAGAAGAATGGGCAGAATTTGAACAAAAGCAATTTGAAAGTTATGCTCATAAACATAATATTCCTTTGGAAAAAGACAAGCCTAAAAAATCCTTTGGATTCTTTTTGGATGAGAAAGATTGTGAATACTAACCTTTATTCTTTAATTAAGAGAGTTAGATTTATCAATGTAATATAACAAAAGCTTGTTTTCAACAAGCTTTTGTATTTCTATTCTGCAACAGTATTTATATTTTAATCATCTTCTTTACGGTAGTTTTTCCTT
>NZ_SELI01000021.1:0-67626 GCF_007845595.1 Apibacter muscae | reverse complement strand
TCTTTTTCCAACTTGACTTATTTGACAAGTCAAAGTTGCTTCTTATATTTGTTAAATTAAATGCCATATATGGCAATGTTTAATTTTTTAAAACTATTTTATGATTTGGATCATTGTTGTTATTATAGGCATTATTATTCTTTTTAATATAAGTAAGAACTCAAGAAATAAAAAACTTGAAGAAGTTCTTATAAAAAGATTAGAAAAAATAATTTTTGGTTATTACGGTTCTCAAGAGGAAATTAATCAACTTTCTAAAGATATTTTTATCTACTGTTTAAATAAATCCAATAAGGATATTTCTTTTGAAGAAATTTCTAGTTTAGAGAATTTAGTACGAAATCTTGAAGTATTAGATTATCTATCATTATATAAAAGCCTAAAAGAGACTATTCAATTAGCCACTGAAAAATCTAATAAAATTCAAGTATTGGATACATATCAAACAGCACAAAATACTTTTAAGGTACTGACAAATTTTACGACATCTAAAATTAATAAAATTTAAAATTATGAAAAACAACAAAAATTCTACTTGGACAATAGTATTTTGGATAGTTACTATTATATGTATTCTCCAATATCTATTTATAGCATTACCTAGACTTACAGAAACCCCTAATGTTACAGGGGCTTATTATTTTGGCAGTCTACTACCCAATAGTGTTATTATATTCATTTTTTGGTTAATTAAAACAAAGGCTAAGAAATGAGTTATAATAATGTTCAAAATAAAGGTTGTACACCCTTAGGATGTGCAGGAACTTTAGTAGTAATAGCTCTTATTATTGCTTTTATTTTTGGAAATAAGGAGTTAGGTAGTATTTTAATTGATATAGCTATATGGGTAGTTATTACACCTGTTATTATAGGTTTAATCTATGTTATACTTTTTAATAAAAAATAAACTGAACTTCTTAAATTAACTAATACCACCTCTAAACAGGTGGTTTTTTTATGTATAAAAGTAAGAACAATGAAACAAATAAATATACCTTTTCAGTTAGGAATGGAATATGAAAACTGGGAGTTTGATTTGGAAATATTACCTGATAGGTTAGAAGGGTATGATAGTTATTTATATATAGGTAAGGAGTTTAATTATTTTATGAATTATCCTACAGATAAAACGGAACTTATTTTTATTTTGGATAGATTAGTAGCAGTGATTTTAACTTTTTTAAATATTAAAGTAAAAGATTTTAAACAATTTTATGATAGACTACAAATAGAATTTAAAAACAATAATTTATCACAAAATAATGAAGCTATTAAAACCTTATTGATAGCAGATAATGAAAATACTATTTATTTTTTATATGGAGTATCTAATTTAATTTATGCTGTATTTCCTTTACATAATAAGGCATACTTTTAGGCATATATAATTTAATCAAGCTTATGAGTACCTAACAATCAATATGTATAATTATTGGTTCGAGCCCAGCAGGAGGAGCTGTTAAACATTAAGCACTTATAATTATATAGGTGCTTTTTTTATTTTATATAGCTACTGCAAAGGAATTTGTAATATTCTTATAAATTTCCAACACTTCCTAAATTTTAAATCCCCTATCTATTTTCTATCAAATTAGACATAAAAAAAGGTATATCCTATAAATTTTATAATAATATGAATAACAGTAAATTACATATATTATTTGTATTAGATAAAATTAATACATATTCAAAAGGAGTAGCTCTATTAAGATGCAAAATTACTTATTTATGAGAAAGGAAAAATTTTACCATAGGTTTATTTATGAATCCTAAAAACTGGGAAAATAAACAGCAAAAAGCAAAGTCACCTAATAAAGAAAATATTAGGATTAAAATATAGTTAAGCCTGATTAATTTATTATTTAATCAGGCTTTTTTTAATTTAAGTAAAAAAAGTAATTAAACAAACAGTTATTCAGAAATATTAGGCTTTTTATTTTTTTGAAAAACTTAAGTATAAAAAGTATTTTCAAAAAATTATATTTCTTACTCAGCAAGAACTAAGTAAATTAGAAAAATATATCTTCCATTCTGAAAAATTAAAACAAATTAAAGATTGTTTCTTATATTGTTGTTATACAGGTTAGGTTTATAAAGAAATGATTGAACTTAAACAAAAAGATTTTGTTATTTATACAGATGGAACAAAATGGATTTTAAAAAAAAACAGATGGAAATTATACTGTAACTCTTATACTCCCCACAGCTTAGGATTAGGTGAAATATATTTATTAGGTCATTTTTTATAATTACTTAAAGTGGACCTGTTATTAGTGCTATCATAACCTTTAATTTATTAGAAAAAAGTGAATAATCCAAAAATTAAAAATATAAATGAATAACTCAATCTAATATTTTGTATGTTAAATATAAGGAAATTCTATTTTTTATCCCTTTAAGTATTTTATTACAAAAAAGGCATCGAATTCGATGCCTTTTTTAAGAGTATAAGTAAAAATTAGAATTTATTTTTTAATTATTTTTTTTATTATAGTACCTTCATTTGTTTTTATAGATAACACATAATTTCCAGGGATTAAATCATGTAAATTGATTTGATTATTCTGAATCTTACTAATACTTTTTATTTCCTTTCCAGAATAATCATATACAGTAATTAGATCTATAATAGCTAAAGAATTTATAGTTAGTACATCCATTACAGGATTAGGATAGAGAGATATTTCTGCTTCGTTTTCTTTATTTATTGTAGATTTTGAGCTTATAGAGCGTCCCCATATATCTTCTTCTATTACATATATCGGCAGTCTATCTATCCTTGTAGAAGTATTTCTTTCAACAATCTGTTTTACCTTACCGGATTCTATATAGGGAATTATAAGATATTCCCCTTCATAAACTCTATCTGAAATTGTAGTATTATAGGTTGTTGCATTAACCTTAGATTGGTCTATTCTTTCAATAAAGTTACCATTTAAATCAAATAAACCAATTTTTACCTCCCCATTGGAAGAAGGAGAGTAAACTTTAAAAGCTTCATTAACTGTTGTTTCATGTAGATAGTTAACTGCTGTTTTTATCTGCATATTTTTATAAATCTCATTATCAGGAGCAGTAGACATTCCTCTAGACCATATACCCTCAGATTTAATATTTACAGGCAAAGCATCTATTATACTTGAGTTAGAAGCTCTTTCCACCAGAGTTGTTTCATTAAGCTTTTCTGTATAAGCTTGAATTATATAATTCCCTGAGCTTACTCTTGAAGGAATTAGGCAACTAAATACATGTTTTTGGTTTTGCGATAAATCTATTCTTGCTATTAAATTACTATAATTATCAAATAACCCAATTTTTATATTTTCTTGGTTATTATCTGCTTTAGCATAAACTTGAAAAATTTTTTCAGAATTTAGTTGGTATAAATTAGGAATGCCTGAATTTAATTTTAAATGATCAATTAAAGAAGAAACACCTTCGGATGGTAATTCATCTGTTTCGTTTATTTTTACTGCGTATTCTAACGTAAGATTTGGAAATGCAGTATTAGTAATTTTACAGATAAGGTTTTTTCCTTTATTTGCTTTTCCTGCCACAAATTTTCCATTTCCTAAACTTGAAACAGAAATAGTATTCCCCAAATCATCATACCATATATAAGTACTAATAGAACCATTTATATTGTATTCCGTGGAGATGTCTATTTCATCTGAATAATCAACTGCCTCTCCTTCTATTACTGCTTGAGGAGCTAAGGTAGTTATAAAATTAGCAGGTTTTGAACCTAGTAAAATTGTAGAAAAACGTAGTTTATTATTAGATAATATTAATTTAGATAACTGGGAATTGGAACTAAGATCTATGAATTCTAATAATCCGTTTACAGCACTTAATTCTTCTAATTTTGCATTATTCTTAACATTTAAGCCCTTTATTTTGTTATTGTTGATTTTTAAGGATATAAGTTCTGTGAAATTATTACAGTTCAATATCCCACTAAATTCACCTAAAGATACGGATTTACTGTTTATTACAAGACCTGTAATTCTTTTATTTATACCAGAAAAACTAATAGAAATATTGCTCAATTTATTTAACCATTCTTCTGAGCCATTCCATGTTAAGGTATCAGAAGTAGCTAATCCAGCTATTTCAAAATTATAAACTTTGTTTCCTGTAGAAGAATAACCTTCCTGACGTAAAAAATTTCTTAATCCATCTTTATCCTCCTCCTTATATTGTGAGACCGGTAGAGATGGTAATTCTCCTCCTTGGTTACTAATTCTTACCTCATATTGTGCAGTAAATCCTGGAAATGCTGCATTAGTCATTTTACATATAAGAGTTTTCCCTTTATTTGCTTCTCCTGCTACAAATTTTCCATTACCCATATCTAAAAGGTAAACTACTATCGGATTGTAAGGATCTATTTTATCATACCAAGTATAAGATGTAATAGAATTATTAAATTTGTATTCGGAGGAAAGATCGATGATATCTGAACAACTCACGGTTTTTCCTTTAGTAATTGCTTGATCACCTGGCCATACCCCAAAAGGTTTAATGGTAGAGAAACGTAATTGATTTCCACTTAAAATATACCAATTTAAAACAGGGTTATTGCTAAAATCAATAGATTTTAATAATCCATTTAAAGCATCTAAACTCTCTAATTTAGTATTTTTACTTAGATCCAAGGAAGTTAATGTATTACCACGAATATCTAAATCAACTAATTCAACACAATCTTTGATATTTAATTCTGTAAAGTGATTTGATCCGGCATATAATGATCGCAATGAAATACATTCTTTTAAATCTAAAGAAGTTAGTTTTTCATTATTACTACAATAAAGAACAGTCATTTTTGGATTTTTAATGAGCAAATTATTCAATGTTTGATTAAATGAACAATTTAATTGTGTTAATTCTGGATTATTGGTGACATCTAAAGTTGTTAGTTGATTTCTTGAGCAATCTAATATTTCTAATTTAGGATTGTATTTTACATTTAATGTATTTATTTGGTTAGAATTGCAATATATGCGTTTTAAATCGGAGCTGTTCGGCAGAATAAGAGTATTTATTTGGTTAGAATTACAAGAAAGAAATTTTAAATAATTATTATTAGATAAATCTAGGGTAGACAGTTTATTATAGTCACATTTTAATGAGGTTAAATATTTATTATCTTTTACATTTAAACTTGCTATTCCATAATTATAGTAATTAGATAAAGGGCTAATATCTAACTCTTCAAGCTGAGAAAATTTTTCACAATTTAAATTTCCAATAAATGATTCATTCTTTAGTATAATACTAATTATCCTTGAATCAGTTCCATAAAACTCTAAAGAAATATTACTCAATTTATTAATCCATCCCTCTGAAGTATACCAATTTAAGGTATCAGAAACGGTTAATCCGGCAGATTTAAGATTATAAATTTTATCCCTCCCTATAGTTTCTTCCTGTCGTAAAAACTGCCGTAATCCTTCCTTATCATCTTCATGATATTTTTGTGCATACACCATATTGGTAAATGGTGCCAATAGGGTTAACGTATAAAATAATAAATTTTTAATCATATAATTTTATTTTTAAGTTATTTTTGTCCAATTTAAGATAAATATTTTATTTTAAATTAAAAAAATATATGATTTGTTTTTTATTTTTTTGAAAAATGATTAAACTAAGCATAAATTTCCATAACAATAAAAAAATAAACATTTTCAACTTTTAAAAAATTGTCAAATAATCAATAGACTAATCAATAAAAAAGGTATAAATCCATACTTTCTACCAAATTATAAGAGTGATTTTTTAATAATTTTTCCTTTCAATGATGGTTTTCATTTCTTAAATTTTTTTGAAATTTAATTTTTTAAAAAAATTTATACTTACCTAGGTTTCTGTATTTCCTATAGAAGTATATATAAAAAATTGTTAATCAAAGCAATAATATAATTAATAACATTTATAGATATTGTATGTGTACTCATATTTCAAATGAGTGTATTTAAATTATAGTCTAATCCTCATTCATATTTTAATGAACCTTAAATTCAAAATACTCTAATATACTATGGTTAAAATAAATTTTTAAATTTAAATCCACAGATTTCTTCATCAAAATGTTTGAAACCATATATTATTTTCTTTATATGAAGATCTAAAACGTCAGACTTATTAACCAAGGTCATGGAAAATTTAAAATTTAAATTTTCATCTTACAACCTTACAATCTGATAAGTAAAAATAGTAAAGGACTACTTAGTAATAAACAATTGAAGAAGCAGCATGATATTAAATTTTATTTACTTTGTTTGATAAGTTATAATGATTATAAAGGAAAGTTTGGCTGAAAATAATTTTTCCTACTTCATAAAAAATAAATAATATTAAATGAGAGAAATTTGTTTAGATACATTTAAATATGTAAAATTAAGTTTAGAGTGATCAGAAACTTACTCTCTTATGAGGATATATCTGATAATTACAAATATAACACTGTAAGGATAAATTATTGGTAACTTGGTTATGAAGATAGATCATAAATCTTTAAAAAATCAAAGATTTTATATATAGATAATAATATTAAAGATTTATTTCAAATTTAATTTCAGCGTCAATGGCATTTCGCTGAATTTTTAAAGTTTCAATGAAATTTATAATTTCAAATATATTCCAGAATTTTTTATAAATTTAAGATCCTCTTTGGTTTTAAAATTTGTAAGTAGTTAAATGTCAAAATTGACTTCCTGAGCTTATTATATGTTAAAATGAACTTCCACAAGTAACATAAATTTAATTTTTTCAAGACATAATTTTCTCTAATGGAAAAATTGAATTATTTAATTGACTTTGCGTTTATTCGCATATAAGTTGGTCATGGACCACCATCTAAGATATATAAAATACTAATCTATATATTTTTTATTTTTATTTTGTATCTTTTTAGAAATAAAATTTTTAACCTTTACTACCGCCCAAGGTAAAAAATAAGAGGAAGCCATCAATATTATTTTTTTCAAAGGCCCCTGACGCTTTCCAATAAATTTATTTATAATTTTATTTCCTCCTTTTCTAATTATCCAATCTAAAGTTAAACTAGTAAAATTGGAACTGCTAGAATTAGTAAAACCTAATGATTTTTTAGTAAAATTAGTAAAAGAAGAACCTAATAAACCTAATTGATTGGATAAATTTTTAGGAGAAAGACTGTTTTCCATTCCACTAATTTCTTCTTTCAAAACTTTTTTTTGAACTAGAAAATCATTGTAAGTGTAACGCTTATTCGTTTTCGCTAATTGATTCATCTTGCTTTTTATTAAGTTGAAATTCTATAATTTTTTTCATGACTGCTTTAGATAGCTTAGAATAAAAACAGATCAAAATTATTAGTAAAATTAGGTAAAAGGCAGAGAATGTTACAAAACCTAAACCAATGTCTGCGAATTTAATTCCTATATATATACTAATACCAATACTTAGTAATAGCAAAAAGAGAAAACATATAACAAGAATGAAAAAGCCAACGATTAAATTGCTGATTAAAAGAGAGACATTTTCAGTTAATTCAAGTTTTATAAGATTAACTCTTTTATTCACATAATTCTTTACAAATCCAAACATAAATTTACTTTTAGAAAATATAGAAAAAAAACATCTAAACTAAAAAAGAGTCAATATAAAAGACTCCTTTTTAGTTAAATTCTTACCTTTTTATTTAAGATCTTTTTAAAGGATCCGTATCACTAGTAATCTTTTCAACTAGTTCTTCTTTCTTCTTATGAATTTCGTGCTTACATTTATCAATACCATCAATAAAGTCATCTTTAAATTTATGATAGGTATCTTTTAAATTTTCATTAAGATCGTTAGCCCTGTCTTTAATTTTTTTTCTGGTAATTTTACCTTTATCCGGAGCAATAAGTATGCCAGCCAATAATCCTGCAGCGGCACCGAAAATAACACTAGCTAGGATATTTGAGGTTGTTTTTCTTCCCATAATGTATAAAATTGAAATTATTATTTTTAAAATTTAATATTTTATTTGTCTCTAACAAATATACTCAATAAATTTGTCAATCCAAAAATAATAAAAAAAAATTTATGCCAATTATTTCCTTCCGAGGATTAAATATGCCAGAGTCTCCAATTCGCAAATTAGCCCCTTACGCTAGAAAAGCTAAAGACAAAGGTTTAAAAGTTTACCACTTGAATATAGGGCAGCCAGATATTAAATCACCTCAAGCCGCTATACAGGCATTAAAAAATATAGATTTAGATATCTTTGAATATGCCCCGTCAGAAGGAATTTTGGAATATAGAAAAACTCTAGCTACTTACTACAATTCATTGTCTATAGGTTTAAAAGATTTAAGCTATGAGAACTTTCTTATTTCAAACGGAGGCTCAGAGTCCTTATCCATTGCAATTAGTTGCATATGCGATGAAGGAGATGAAATTATAGTACCGGAACCTTTTTATGCCAACTACTATAGTTTTGCTGAAGCTTTAGGAGTAAAAATTGTTCCAGTGGTCTCAACGATTGATGATGGATTTTCTTTGCCTAAGATTAAGAAGTTCGAAGAGCTTATTACCCCTAGAACTAAAGCAATTTTAATAACTAATCCAAGCAATCCTACAGGATATCTCTATTCAAAAGAAGAATTACAAACACTAGCAGATATTGTTGTTAAAAACAATATATTTTTAATTTCAGACGAAGTTTACAGGGAATATGTTTATGATGGTTTTAAGCATTATTCAGTATTGGAGTTTCAAGAGCTAAAAGATAATGCAATTGTTATAGATTCCGAGTCTAAAAGATACAGCTTATGCGGAATACGTTGTGGGTTTATGGTTTCCAGAAATCAAAAATTTCTTCAAATGGCTCTAAAATTTGCACAAGCAAGACTAAGTCCCCCGCTTATTGGGCAACTTATCGCAAATGCGGCACACGGAGAACCCCAAAAGTATATTGATAATGTTAGGAATGAATATCAACAAAGAAGAGATTTATTAGTTCAATTATTAAGAGAAATTCCTGGAGTTAAATGCCCAGTACCCAGAGGAGCATTTTATTGCACCATAGAATTACCCATTGATGATGCTGAGCACTTTTGCTTATGGTTGTTAAAAGATTTTCAATATGAAGGTGGAACCGTTATGTTAGCACCGGCACAAGGGTTTTATTCGGATCATGAATTGGGTAAAAATCAAGTTCGCATGGCCTATGTTATCAATCAAGAAGATTTAAAAAGTGCAATCCATATTATAAAAAAAGGATTAGAAGTTTATAATTCCAACCAATGATAACGTTGCAAGAGAATATAGATATAAAAGAGTTTACTACTTTTAAAGTCCCGTCGATATGTAAATATTTTACAGAAATAACGACTATTGACGAATTGCAAGAAGCTATAGATTTTTCACGAAAAAAAAAATTACCATTGATGCCTTTGGGAGGCGGAAGTAATATCCTTTTTGTAAAACCTTTTAACGGTTTAGTAGTTAAAATTAATTTAAAAGGAATAGCAGAAACTTTCAAAAATGATGATTATGTTTATGCCAGTGCATATGCAGGAGAAAATTGGGATGATTTTGTCCAATCATGCGTAAGTAAAAATTACGGTGGATTAGAAAATTTATCTCTAATCCCTGGGAATGTAGGCACCTCGCCATTGCAAAATATTGGAGCATACGGAGTAGAAATCAAAGATTGTTTTTTTAGTTTAAAAGCCTTACACATTGAGAGTGGAAAGGTTGAAAACTTTACCCGTGAAAGATGTAATTTTGGTTATAGGGAATCTTATTTTAAAAATGAAGGGAAGGATAAATATATAATTTTAGAAGTAACATTTTTATTAACTAGGCGTAACCATATGCTTCATATGGAGTACGGTGCAATTCAAGAAGAATTAATAAAAAAAAATATTTCCAACCCAACCATTCAAGACGTTAGAGAGGTAGTAATGCAGATTAGGAAAAGCAAATTGCCCGATCCAAAAGTTTATGGAAATGCCGGTAGCTTCTTTAAAAACCCAGTGATATCTAATGAAAAATTTGAACGTCTTCAAACAGATTATCCAACCATACCTCATTATCAATTAGAGAATCATACGGTTAAGATTCCTGCCGGATGGTTGATAGAACAAGTGGGTTGGAAAGGTAGAAACCAAAAACAAGCCGCAGTGCATAATAAGCAGGCTTTGGTATTAATAAATTTAGGAAATGCCACGGGAAATGAAGTTTATGACTTGTCATTCGCAATAATAAATGATGTTAAAGATAAATTTGGTATAGATTTAACAAGAGAGGTAAATATAATCTCGTAATTTTTTGCATCAATATGAAAATAATTTTATTACCTTTTTCCGGACTATATTGGCTAGGCACATTTATAAGAAACAAATTTTTTGATTGGGGGATACTGCAATCCAAAAAATATAAAAAGCCGGTGATTGCGGTGGGTAACTTAAGCGTAGGAGGGACCGGTAAATCACCCTTTGTTATTTATTTAATAGATTTATTAAAAGATAAATATCTAATGGGGATTTTGAGTAGGGGATACGGAAGACAGACCAAAGGTTACCAATTTGCAAATTATGAAACTACTTTTGAAGATATAGGGGACGAGCCCATGCAATTTTTTGAACGGTTCAGAAATAAAATTGTTGTAGGAGTTGATGAAAAAAGGATTAGAGGAATTAAGAACATGCTTAAAGATTTTAATCCAGATTTATTTATTTTGGACGATGCCTTTCAGCATCGTTATGTAAAAGCAGGGTTGAATATATTATTAACCGATTATTCAAAACCCTATTACGAGGATGAAGTTTTACCAGCAGGAAGACTTAGAGAAGGAAAATATGCAGCAAAAAGAGCACAGATTGTAATTGTTACTAAATGTCCGGATTCTTTCACTGAAAAGGAAAGAGACAGAATTCAATCCAAACTAAACTTACAGCCCTCACAAGCTTTATTTTTTTCTAGGATTGTTTATGAAAATAGAGTGATATCTTCCAATTATTCGTTTAAGTTAGAAAACTTAGTGAACTTTCATATATTATTAATTACTGGAATCGCTAAGTACAATGAAATATTAAGTTTTTCAGAACAAAATTTTGAGACTGTTACGCATTTAAATTTTAAAGATCACCATAATTTTACTAATGCAGACATCCAAGTTATAGAAAAAAAATATAAGGAAATTAGCGGAAATAAAATGATATTAACTACAGAAAAGGATTACATGAGATTGAAACATTTTCAACAAATAAAAAATTATTTATTTTATTTGCCTATAAGTATTGAAATTGATAGGGCGGAAGATTTTGAGAAATTAATTTTAAATTATATAAATAAAAATTAAACAATATTTTTTTATAATTTTATAAAGTATGAATAAGAAAACATTGTTTTGGATCTTTTTAATCTTAGGGATTGCTTGGATCTTAGGAATAAGTTATTGGTATTTATGGATTGAAAATTTAAGCCTAGCTTATATAGATTGGGAAGGAAATTTTTATAGTAAAGATTTGAATACGCAAGCTTTCTTTAAAGCAGTATCACTGCTTATTGTACCTTTAGTAATTACAGCTTTATTATTTTATATTATAGGGCTTCTATTTGCAAAAAGAACCATACAAAATATAAGTAATGTTGAAAATGAAAATAAGCAACTAAAAACCGAACTTGCACAGTCTCTGGATAAAATAGAAACTATGAAAGTTTTGTATACAGGTGGAAAAATAAAAAGAAAGTTACCAATAAAAAAAGAAAAACAATCGGTAGAAAGCAAACTTGAAGCAGAAATACAAACCCATAAAGATGATTTAAAAATTATTGATGGAATAGGTGAGCGGATTGAATTTTTTTTAAATGACAATGGAATATATACTTGGAAACAATTGTCCCAAAGATCTGAAGAAGAATTAAGAGATATATTAGAGATGTATGGAGGAGTGTCTTATAGAATTCATAATCCATCCCATTGGTCTAAACAAGCACAACTTGCATCAGAAGGAAAATGGGAGGAACTGAAGCAGTTAAAAGAAAAGTTAAAACACAATTAATTATTAATATCTAAAAAATCAGTCTCAATGACTGATTTTTTTATATCCATAAAAATATATGAAGGCAACCAGATTTAAAACTATAATAAATTCTAAAGATAAGTTTATAAAGTATGTAGAAAAAAGGGCAAAGATTGAACATGCAATAATACAGAATATCAATTTTAAAGATTTTAAAGTTAATTGGTCAGAATTTAGCATCTACAATTGCATAATCGTAGATTGTGAGTTATCCAAAGAAGATTTGTCGTATCTTTTTCAACAAGGTGTTTTTGTATATCCCAAATTTAAAAAACTGCCTTACCAACCCATCCGAAAAGAATTGTACAACTGGCGAGAATTAATGGAAATTGAAAAAACCAAAGCGCCTAAAACCAAGGACGAAGTTATCTACCAACATTTTAACCAAACAAGGTTTAATCCACCTATGGATGAAGCTCTTACCCAAAGATTGCATGATTATAGTATAGATAGCTGTTTAAGGGAATTACTAAAATTTAATGATGAGGGAATGACAGAGAAGAAAGCCGTGGGCTTTATGGGAGGGCATAGTGCTTTACGTACTTCTGAATCGTATATAAAAACAGCTACAGCCGCTTATTTAATAGCCCAAGAAGGATATTATGTTGTTACAGGGGGAGGCCCTGGAATTATGGAAGCAGCCAATTTTGGGGCATATATGTCTACATACCCACAGGAAGATTTTATTAATGCATTGGCTTTTTTACAGGAGACAGGGACGAATCATAAACATCCGGAATATTTATTAGAAAATTACCTACAGCAGGCTCTTAAAGTACTTCAAAAATATCCCAACGGCAATGATAACTTAGCCATTCCCACTTGGTTTTACGGTCATGAGCCTAGTAATATTTTTGCCAGCCATATTGCCAAGTATTTTTCCAATAGTTTAAGAGAAGATATTTTACTATCTGTTTGTCTCTATGGAGTGGTCTATTCCCCAGGGAGTGCAGGAACCACTCAAGAAATTTTTCAAGAAGCGACACAAAACCACTATGGAACCTATGGGTATTATAGTCCCATGATTTTCTTTAGTAAAAAAAGATATGCAGAAGATACAGCCCTTTACTCTACCTTGCATCAGCTGGCTAAAGGTATGAGGTATAAAGACTTACTTTTTCTTACGGATGAACCGGAAGAGGTGGTACAATTAATAAAAAACCATCCACCCGTAAAAAAAATATAAATTTACTTGCAGGATGAAAAAATATATGTATATTTGCATCACTAAACAACGCGGGATGGAGCAGTAGGTAGCTCGTCGGGCTCATAACCCGAAGGTCACAGGTTCGAGTCCTGTTCCCGCTACTAAGACAAATAATTGAAAAAGTGAGACTTACAGTGTAAATCTCACTTTTTTTATGTCCTTAAAATTATTTAATTTTAAAAAAGTACCACTTACAGTACCACTTATGAAGCCTTATACAATAAAAATATATGATGCGAAAGGAGATGTATCAAAGGATTGGTATATTCGATGGTTTTTGCGTGATAAGGAGTCTGGAAAGCTTGTACGGCAGACTAATATAAAAGCAGGATGTAATAGGTTAAAAACAGCAAATGAAAGATATACTCATTTAAGAAAAATTATTATGCTTATGGAGTATAAGCTCAATAAGGTGTTAAATGAGAAAGAAGAAGTAAAAAAGATAGATGAATCTATTTTAGATGAATTGCATAAAACAAATTATTCTTTAGAAGAAGCTTTTAATTATTTTATATCTATAAAAACAAGTTCTTGGTCAAACGTTACTCTAAGAGACTACAAAAGCGTTTATAAAATTTTTTCAACTTTTTTAGAAAAAAACAAAGTAGATACTTCGAATGTAAATAATATAACAAGAAAGTATATTATTGTATTTTTAAATGAAAGGCATAAGGAAACATCTGCAAGAACCAGAAATAATAATCAAATTAATTTAAAAGCATTTTGGGAATTTTTAAAAAATGAAGAAATATGTAATAAAAATATTTTAGATGGTATTCCTAAAGTAAAAACGACAGCGCAAACACACAAAATATATACACCTGAACAATTTGATTCGATTATTTCCGAAATAGAAAAAATAGATAATCAATTAGCCTTATATATAAAATTTGTTGCTTATTTATTTGTAAGACCTGTTGAAAATTGCCGGATATTGATTGGGAATATAGATATGAAACATAGAACTATTGTCTATAAATCTAAGACAAAAGATCAAAAAGTAAAATATATTATAGATTTGATTTACAAAGATCTTGAGAAAATACATATTAATAAATATGATAAAGATTTTAATTTATTCACACCTGATGGAAAACCATCACTTTGGATAGGTAAAGAGGAGAGTAAACGACAATATTTTACTGAATTATATAAAGATATCATTAAGAGTAACCCAAAGTTAATATCATTAGGGCTAACAGATAATCATGATATGTATAGTTTTAGGCATACTGGAATAATGATATTATACAGAAGCTATAGAAAAACCCTTTCACCTTTTGAAACAAAGTCAAAGCTTATGCTAATTACAGGACATACAACCATGTCTGCTTTAGAAAAATATTTAAGAACAATAGACGCTGAATTACCAGAGGACTATTCCAAAAAATTTAATATTTAATTGTTTTATTATCTAAAAAAAAAGATACTTGAAATATCTTCTATCTTAAAAACAATATTTTCATTTTTATTACTTAAAATAATCTCCTCACTTCCTATATAAACAACTTCTCCCTCTATATTATTTATAGAAACTCTATCCCCCCAATTGAGAATGTTATTGATATTATTAGTAGTAACCCTTGTAATTATATCTAAAATTTTTCTGCTTTCCATTTTAGTTGATTTCAATTCTTGTTTCTCTATATAAGCTATACTTAAATTTATATAGGAATGATTAAGAATAAATACGGATTTCCTTATTTAATTGAACTATATTCAATAATGCATACATTAAATTATTAATATTATAATATAAATGTAAATTATTTATTTTTTATTCAATCATTAAATAGGGTTTATTTAGATAATAATCCAAATTTAAAATTCATTCTTATCATAAAGCAGAAAAATACCAACCTATTAGATAATCAAGCATTTAATTATCTTTGTTCTATGAAAGAAAAATCCTTAGAATTTTTCAAGATAAATACGATTAACACTGAAAGAAAAATTATCCCCTTTGTCGGTGGAATACAAGCAGGATTTCCCTCCGCTGCCGATGATTTCTATACAGAAAGAATAGATTTAAATAAAGAACTTATTAAAGACCCCGATACTACTTTCCTTGCCCGTGTGAGAGGAGATTCTATGAAAGATATGCGAATTTTTAACGGAGATTTAATCCTTGTAGACCGCTCTTTAGAACCCAAAGACGGTAATATTGCTGTATGTTATATAGATGGAGAATTTACACTCAAGAAACTAAAAATTATAAAACAAGAAGGCAAAGTAACTCAAATTCATTTACTACCTCAAAATCCAGCGTACGACCCAATTATAGTAACCCCAGAAAATGAATTTATCATCTGGGGCATTTTAACCTATAACATTACCAATTATTTATAATAATATGTATGCACTTATTGACTGTAATAATTTTTATGCTTCTTGTGAAAGGGTTTTTAATCCAGCTCTAAACCAAGTACCTATATGTGTTTTATCTAATAATGACGGATGTGTAATTGCACGTTCCAATGAGGCCAAAGCCTTAGGTATACCCATGGGAGCTCCAGCCTTTCAATACCAAAAACTATTTAACGAAAATAAGGTAGCCGTATTTTCTGCAAACTTCATCTTATATGGAGATCTAAGCAGTAGAGTTATGAGTATAGTAAAGCGTTATTGCAAAGATGTAGAAGTCTATTCTATAGATGAGGCTTTTATGGATTTTACAGGATATGAAAACTTAGATTTAAAAGAGCACAATGAAAAAATAAGAAACTTTATATACAAAGGGGTCGGTATTCCAACCTCTATAGGCATTGCGCCTACCAAAACACTCGCAAAAATAGCCAATAGAATAGCAAAAAAATATCCAGAAGAAACCCAACATGTATACCTCTTAGATAACCAAGAAAAAATACACAAAGCACTCAAGTGGTTAGATATAGGAGACATTTGGGGGATAGGAAGAAGACTTAAAAAAAGATTTGAAGAAAGAGGAATAAAAAAAGCCTTGGATTTTGTAAACTTGCCCACCACCTTTATACGACAAGAGATGGGAATCGTAGGCATACGTATGCAAAACGAATTAAAAGGCATTCCGCAACTCGCTTTAGATATACCTGAAAAAAAGAAAAGCATAGCGACTACCCGCACCTTTGATCAATCTACCAATGATCTTAAAGTATTAGAAGAAAGAGTATCTACCTTTGCTGTTAAATGTGCAGAAAAATTAAGAAAGCAAAAATCCTGTTGCAATTATTTAACCGTATTTTTAAAAACTAACTTTTTTAGACCAGATCAACAACAATATAGACCGGCTCTAACCATAACTCTACCTAATCCGGAAAACTCAGCAAACGAGCTAGCAAAGCAAGCCAAGATTGCTTTACAAAAAATTTATAAAAAAGAATTTCAATTTAAAAAAGCCGGGGTGTGGGTAAGTGGGATTATCCCCGAGGAAGAAAGACAGATCTCTTTATTTACAGAAGATACTTATTTTAAATACAAACCGTTAATGAAAGCCATGGATGCCATTAACGGAAAATACCACAAGGATCTTATAAAACTAGCTTCGCAAGATATCAGATATACTTGGAAGATGAAGCAAGAGCATCTATCCAAACGCTTTTCCACAGATATAAGAGATATTATTATTGTAAATGCTAAAGAAAATTAAATTATATCATAGACCCTGAAGATCAACAAGTTTTTTATCTTTTTTTTGGTTTTTTTCTATAATCCCAAGGAGCAATAGGGTTATTCATAATCCAGATATTGAGTTTATTTTTTTTTGCCTCTTGTTCTAAGTCTGAGTATTTCTGAGTTTTGTCGAAGTATTTATAATGCCAAGCTAGACCATTTTTTAGAAGTTCTTCGTTTAAATTCTTTTTTCCAATTAAAATAATACCTAAAACTCTGCCATATCTATCAATACCTTTTTGAGTTACTTTCACTATTTTACCGAAGCAAAAAGAACTTGTAAAAGCTGATGCTTTACTAGAATAATCCTGTCCTTTTTCAGGGCAATCAATTCCGTACAATCTAATTTTTATTTGTTCGTTTTCTTCTGTTAGAATGGTTACAGTATCTCCATCTGCTACTTTTATAACCTTTCCAATTAGGTTTTGAGATAACATGAAAGTAGAGATTAAAAAAGAGAGAAAGAAGAATAAGTGTTTTAGGTTTTTCATATCCAAATATAAAAAATGTAATTTTTAATTATGGCGAAATTGCCATAATTAAAAAAGTGGTCGAATTCGACCACTTTTAAAGTATTTTAAATGAAAGTTTATATTTAATCAAGTATTTTAAAATCAAAACAATATTTAATCCAATAGATAGATACCCTATCCATTTCCACCAATTAAAAGGAGTAATTTTTAACTTTTCATTTTCAATCCTAAGTTCATTTATTTCTGTGAGTTGTGATGAATTTCTTTCCCTGTATACTTTTTCATAGAGAGAACTAATACTATCCGTGTTTACCTGTATTTTTAAATTATCACCATCAGAATTAACCTTTACTTCTCCATAAGGGATTTTAATTGTCCTTTCAATTACCTTTAATTTGCCTGTAGAATCACAAGGTGAAGAAATTAGATCTTTATTTATAGAAGGAAGAAGAACTATCTTCTCCATTTCCACAATAATACTATCTCTTTTAATTAAAGTGTCATGAATAGTTTTGACACTTTCCTTAGCTACTGTCTTTTTTCTGGTATTACAAGAGAAGAAAAAGAAAAGCATTATAACTAAAAACAAGGAAAGAATAAATTTAATAGCTATTTTCATGTATCAAAATATTCTTTTTTTACAAATAGTTCAGCGTCAATAGCTCCACCCAGTCTATACTGCTCAAATACATCAGAAAAATCATCTATAGCATCATACCAATCATCAGAATACTCCTCAGTATTTTCAATTCTTTTCTTTAAAACCTCCCATTGATCTTTTAAAGAAATAGGAAATATATAATCATGACCTGATTCGTCAGATTCTATTAAAATTTGCATATACTCACTCATAACTCATTATTTTAATTCGAAGTGAGGATAATCCCTAAATTTCCAATGTCCACCCCATTCAATTCTTATACCCAAACTCTTAGCAGTATTTATAATGTGAGAAGCAATAGTACGCAATCTAATATCATCATTTACCTGAACAGAACCGTTATAATAAGGGTATAAATCAACAGCATATCCATATCCATCACTTTTAGGTTGATGATTAGATTTGTTTTTCACTCCATCTGAATTAGTTACTATTCTTCCTGGTTTAGATCTTCCTTGTGCATATAAAGCTTGTTGTTGGGCGGTAGTACGCACCCCGTCGGTAATGGTGAAATCAATAGGTGTATTCTTAATAGCTTCATTCATCACTTTGACTAAATTTGGATGAATGCCTTTTAAATTGTTTTTTGATCTTTTACTAAATATTGCCATTTTAATTATTATTAGATTTTAAAGGATTATTTTCATTTTTTTCCTCTCTTTTTTTGAGTAAAAAAGAAGAAAGCTCCGGGATTCTTTTTACAATTTGAAGTCCCAAAAATTCATAGAGAAATGAAAAAGTTTTATTGTTGGGAAATAGGATCGTTAAATTCCTTAGAGCATTACTACCATAAAAATAGGCACACACATATGTTAAGATTTTGATCATCTCCAAGAATTCTTCTACATCATCCATGAGTCTCCCAATAATAAAGAGACTAGCGATTATAAGAGTGTAAAGAGCGACAAATAACAGAGAAATAAGAAGTTTTTTAATCCGCATTCGGTCTTTATTCACTACCAAATCAACCAATATCCCCATAGACATATCCCAACAAAATAAGATAATCAAAACCAGAATTGAATTATTGATGGGTTCTAAATAGCCGATTATTGCACAGACAAAGGTGATAATTAATATTTTTAATGCATCCATGGTATTATCGTATAGTTATTGTATACCCTTTCTCTTTTAATTGTGCTTGCTGTTCTTTAGAAAAAACATTATCACAACTATCGAAATAAATAGCAATAGGAGATTGTTTAATTATATGATTATAAAGCGAATCAAGAAATTGTTCTGTTAATAAGCACTGTGTGAATTGAATAAAACTACCAATTATAGGTAGCGTGAGTTCCTTTAAGTTAATAGTATCTAGCCCATATATCTCAAGTTGATAAATCTTTTGATTGTTGAAATCTAAGATATTTACATCATGTTTTTTACTTGAACTCGCGCTTATAGATACTAAGTTAAGTTCTCCATTATTTCTTATAATGATATGATCGGCAGCACCTATATCAATGGATGTATTTATGTCCGGTGAAACATTATTTTCAACAAGAAGCTCTTCTAATATATGTGAGCGATTTTTATACGAAAAACTATTGATTGAACAATTCCTAACAATTAACTTCTTTAATTCCTCAGGAGGTGGATCAATGGTTAGCTGACCTATATTAAGCTCTTGAAATACAACTTGCCCCTCAGTTATTTTCATGTCGTTAGTAAATGATGGACTTATTTTAGTTTGATTATTTGCTTTAATAATTTCAGTTACGCCAATAAGATAAATAGGTTCAGGGTTAGATTTTTTAGAGGTTAAAGACGCGCTAATTGTTAAGTTATTTTCATCAATATTAAATTTTGAAATAGAATAATTATCATATCCTACGAAGTTTTGAAGCTTACCTATATCGTTATAATACATAAAGCTTTCATTGTTAAATGCTATTTCAAAATTTATTTTATGTCTAATAAAAAGCTTCCATGTATCCCCGTCAAATTGGTATACTTCTTCTATATTCCCATTATCATCAACAAAACTAAAATAATCGCCTACTTTGGGATTGTTAGGGAATGATGTACCTGTGGGTGCTTGGTTGCTTTGGATGTAGTTTGAATTTATTGATGGTTCTCCCTGACTAGTTGATCTATTAGACCCAAAAATAACTTTGGTAACTAGTTGCTGGGCTTCTTGTGCAGAAGAAGGTATTGTTCCATTAATAATCAAATCAGAATAATTAATAAAGTTTGTTAAATAATTGAATGAATCTAAATTTTTAATTATAATAGATTCTCCCGCCAAACTAACTTTATAATTTCGCGGTAAATACTGACTAATTCCGCCTTTTTCCAGTTCAAAATGAGAATTATTGTTCGGTATTGTGTTTATTTTTACCATAGTGGTGTTATTTTTTTTGTTATTACACTAGATTTTATTCCATAAGGAGTAACAGAAGATGAATTTTTTTCTGTCTTATTTATACATGGTCCACATTCTGAAGAATTATATTCCGGAAAGATATTTTTTGAATAACATAAATATGTATCAACATCTTTAAATAATGCGTGCGCTAAATTTCTATAATAATCATATTGCATTTTTATGCTTGATGAAGACTTAGAAGAATAAAAACTACTTTGAAAATCCATATTTCCAACAGGAGTATCATTATATTCATTGAGCATAATGTAACGAGCATAAGCATAATGAGCTAATACATTTTTTAAACCTTCGTGATATTTATATCCCCCTGATTGAACTTCATATTTACCACCAAATAAAAGGGTGTGAAATATTTCATTATCTTTATTTTCAAGTACGATATACCAAAAATCTTGAAGGAGTTTCTTCATATCATGATTCTGTGCTTGTGTAATTCCCAATATTATTTTGGATTTATCACAATGGATAGACAGTTGACCAATATTTCTTACCTCCTCTATGGTTATTAATAAATTACTCATCTATTAAAGGATTAATTTTTAATTTAAATCCAAGTATTTTAAAAGTTTTTTCTATTTCATCCCTATCCCAGAAAGTTTGTTGATTGTAAAATCTTTGCATTTCTCTGTAAGACTCTCCAGAGTTGCTAAATATTGCATCACTAGAGAAGGCTAGTCCTTCCGGCAAATTTTTAAATACTCCTAAAATATTTCTTATTATACGTTTATCTGTATTTTCGAACAATTTATCATCGTATTGTGCATCTAGTTGTATAAATTTTACAGCATCTTCCAAGTTTTGACCAGCTTCAACATCAAGCCTATATACGCCTCCAGAATTTTCAGAACCAAGAAATCTCGAAAAATCATTTTGTATTTTTTCTTTTTCCTCTTTTTCTAATCCGGCACACACCATAATTAATTTACCTAAAAACGCTAATCTGGATTGTGTGTTAGTATATATAGATATTCTATGCTCACTGTCTGCATCGTTATAAGCAGGATCAATAAAGCTTAGTGGATAAATATAATCAGAAGGATTAAAAAAATAGACCTGTCCTCTAAAATCAGAGATAGCTCTTTCAAGAGAAAAAGTGTCTTTTTTATTCCTCTTATTTAAACTAAAATCATTTAATAATTGAGCCTTTAAAACCTCCTGGTTATTATTGAAAGGATAATACCATTTTCTTTCTTGACTATAACCGGACAGATAACTCCATTTTTTTTCATAATTATCATAGTAAATTTTTCCTTTACTCTCTTTGTCGTCCTCTTTGGAAATTCTGCATTTTGTATAATCTAAAACATCTAAGCTTTTAATTACTATTTTTCCATTCTCCCAGCCATATCCAATATGAATAAAAGCTCCTCCTTGATAAGTATAGCTTTTTATTACTTTCTTTAAAATGGTAGACAAAGTGTAATTTTTCCTTTTGTTTATCAAAATATCTGCGCCTTTATCTATACCTTTTCCATAAATATAGGACATCATTACATTAACACATCTTTTAGCAGTAGGAGAGCTGTTAATAATCCTTTCTATCTCATTTGGGTATAGGTTATTTGCACCATTTATATAGATCTTTTCATCGTTATGTAATACTTTAACTACTCTGCTGAATAACTCAATAAAAGACGCTCTAACTCCCATACTTTATTTACTATCTTCTTCTGGTTTCTCTATTTCAACAAGATTTTTCATATTATTAGTTTCTTCTGTTTTCTTTTTAGAAACCTTCTCTTCTTTATTTTCAACCTCTTCCTTTGTCTTGTTTACAGAAATAGAATCTAAATTCAAGTCTTCTACTTTTTTATCTTCTACCTTTGTCTTATTAGATGAAATCTTCTTCTTTTTACTCTCTTCTTCTGGTTTCTCAATTTCAACAAGAGTTTCAAATTCTTTTTTTCTGGCTTCCAGTTCTTGTTCTGTGCCATACTTCAAATAATTCTCTGCAAATTCATCGGTCATTTGGTTTCCGTATAGCCGATAAGTTCTCCGATCTTTGATGTAGGTAAATATTTTTTGGCTTAAAAGACGGTTAATTTTATATTTATTATTTTTCATTTTTAAATTACTTGAGTTATTATTTTTAGTAGATTTTACAAACAAATCCCAATCAGAATTAAAAGAGCAACTCATACAATTAGGCTTAAAACCAAACTGCTTTTCGAATAGATCTATATAGGAAAGCAGTAGAGATTCATTTTTACGAACTTCCTGCTTCCCTATATGTATCAACTCCTCCCTTGTCATTAGGCTGCCTTATTTTCAAATAAAGAATCGAAATCAGCAGTTTCTCCTCCTGGGGTTTCTGATTCATAGATCAGAGGTAAGCTGTTCTCTTGTGCTGTTTCTAAAGACTGTAAGACAATGGCATTAACCCCATTATTTGCCTGTAAGTCATTAGTATAATCTGCGGAGGATAATCCGTAATCCATTCCATAAATTTCGATTCCTCCTGTTTTAAATTGCATTGCAACTACAAAACTTCCTCTATCCAATTCATGTTGTGCTAATTTTCCTTCTGCATCAGCTGTTTGTACAATCATATTTGTTTTATGAAGGTATTGAACCATACCTTGATCTGTGGTAGATTTATCAAAAGAGCCAGAGAATGAACTGCCTGATTCCATCGCTCTATATAGATACCCTTTCTTCCCTTCTTTTAAACTGAATTTTACATGATATTTTCCAGTTTTGGAATCTATGGTTATGTTGTAAGTAGCTATATCATTTTTATTTATAATAATTGCTTGTTGGTAATATCTTTTATCTAATGAGGTACAAGCTAAATCTTGTCCCCTTTGAATTTCTGCACATAAACTGGTTACTGCCATTGTTTATTTATTTTTTAGGTTAATTATTAATTTAGATTGCAATTGCATATTCATCGGTTACCAACTTGGCTTCCATGGTAGAGTTTGTTTTAACAATTAATTTGTCATTAACATTATCAAAAACTACTTTAAAATAGTTTAAATCATCTTTTTGAGATGTTCCTATCCTCAAATTTTCTCTAGATGTAAGCAAGGCAAAGTTTGGATTTTCTCTAGGATTATTTCCACCACCACCATTTAGTTCAGGAATTTGCTTAATCGCTGTATCAATTTCACGATGTACGATGATTTTAACCCCTCTAAAGGAAATGTTCTCCTTGTTCCACAAAGGCACGTGCTGAATCAATTTAGTATCATAAATTTTTTCACAATAACCCGCAGCTCTTTCTGTTTTTTCATTTAACCAATTAATAAAAGGTTTTGCCATATAATTTGACATTTTGATTAATTGATTAGAAGGGTCATACCAAGGTTCGTCAGAGACAGAATCAATAAGATTATTTAAAGTATCAAACACTTTTTCTCCTGTCATTAATTGATCTTTGTAAGATGTAGCTAAGTTTTCATTGATGTCAACTTTTAACCCACCACCAGCTTGTGCTTGAACTAAGTAACCATTTTGTTTATTTAAATAGGGTGCTTTTTTTGACTCATCTGCCAAATAAGCATTCCTCCATTGAGCAGCTAAAAGGTTTTCTTTAATTTTGTTTATTAAGAAAGCCATATAGATGATTCCTTTATCATTTTCCTGTGGATTGTAGATTTTAAAAGTTCCATAAAAAGCAGCGAACTCATCATCAAATTTTTTTGTACAAAATTCGTATTGACATCCAAATTGTTTTAACCTCCATTCTTTCGAACTATAATTTAAATCAAGGTTACAGCTATTATACTCACAATTGTTTTCATCCATATAGCTATTGCTTGTAAAATCAGCCTCAGAAGTAATAATTGGGATTTTTTCTCCAGTTTTAACTCCAGTTTGTATGTAATGAGAAGTTGTCAGATCAGAAACCCCATAGCTCTTGGTGAATATAGCCTTAGATATTGTTGAGCTGTTACCAGCTACTATACCTTGTATAGTTTCTGCGAATTCATTAAAATTGCTTTCAAAAGTTGTATTCATTGTTTTTTAGATGTTAAGATTTTTAAGTTTTTCTAAGTAGTTTATAGAACCACCTTCATATTTGTCTTTTTTGGCTTGTTCATCAGCCATGGATGATTCTAGTTCTGTGAACTTGTTAAGGATTTTCGAAGATCTTTCAGCTTCATTTTTGAATTTTTGAAGATCTTTTATCAATATTTCTTTTTCCTCTTTTTCCTTGTTTAATTGTTTTTCTAACTCTTGGATTTTAGTATCTTTTGGATCTGTTTCAATGGGAGGGTCTTTTGGCTCCGGTTCAGCGCTATTTTTTTTAATTTCTTTTAGCGCTCCGTTTTCAAAGACATAAATAGTCCCATCAGACATTGTAACTTCTCCTTTAGCTGGTTCTCCGTTATAAGAGGCAGTATCTCCTATTTTAACTTCTTCGCTTTCTTGTACTTCTGAAAAAAGTAGTTCATTGTTTGAGGCATCAAATTCAATTTTATTGTTAGCTTTAAAGGCTTTGGTGAAAGCATTAAAACGCTTTTTTAACCATGTTTCTTTGTTGTTTTTTTCTTCCATTTTACGCATTATTTTATTTAGAAATTCAGGTTTGTATACTTCATCTACCTCAGTCCCAAACTTCATATCTAAGGCTTGATCTAAAGGGATATAGGTTTCTTGCTGCATTAATTCTCTTGCTTGTTGTTCACTCATTAGGGTGTGTTCAGTGTAGAATTTTGCTAATGATTCATTTACAAATTCAGAGTCTTCACCCATAGGTGAATATGCTTCGTGTATAAATGGTAGTATATAGGGGTTGAGTATTCGTTTATCTCCTGCGAGAAATATAACTGTACCTATAGAGGCAACAAAGCCATCGGCCCGGGTGGTTATTTTAATGCTTTTTTCTTTGGCAAATCTTCTAAGTTCTCCATAGATAGCGAAGCCTTCGTTTACATAACCACCATCTGTCTTTATCCTTACCAAAACATCAGGCTCTCCATTGTATTCCTCAAGCCTTCTTTGCAAGTCTTTCAGTGTGAAAGTATTTTCAGATTGATAATCGGAGATACCGCCATATATTTTAATCTCAAAAGCCATAAAGAACGTTGTATTTTATTCAAAAATACAGACAATGGGAGATTAGTTGTTGGACAGACTTTTGTCCAATGGTGTTAAATAAAGGAGATAAAAAAAGCCCCGTGTGGGGCTGTGGAACTTAATATGCTATTTAAGTAAATGTTTTAGTTTAAATTGGAATTTAAAACATCCAATCTTTCTCCCAAATAAATGAATTTATAAATACCCATTTATCTGCATCTTTTTTATACCAAATGGTAAAGTTGGTGTCATTGTCTTTTTCCCAGGTAACTTCTTTAATCAATATTGGTTGATCTCTTTCCTTTTCATTAAAATAATTATATAACTCTATTCTAAATTCAGAGATAATAGCTTCATTTAATAAATATTCTTCTTCTATAATAGGTTTATATTTTTCTTTAATTTGTTCAAAAGACCAATTTTTTACTTTTTCAGGATCTATAAAAGCCATTGGTTGGGTATTTATTTTACTTTTTGTAGATATAATTTCAATAGGGGTACTAACGGCGGGGTGCGATAGCTGTTTATGTTCTTGACAACTTATTTGTAAAACTAGAATTAAAACAAAAAGATTAATTTTTTTCATACTATATAGAAAGTTGTATTTGCGAACATAGAGTTTAACTGGATTAAAACATAATCTAAATGACGATTTCTCAAATTATTTCCTATATTCATAATACTTAAATAATCTAATTTAAATCCCCCATTAAGTCTATAGCTGTCATGATATTCATCTGAATGGCTTATTCCTCTAATAGGAACATTCCCTATAGCATGACCGAATTCATGCGCTACAGGATATTGTTTGTATTTAGATCTACCTGCGTATCGAGTTACTATTTTTGTATCTTCTGTATCTAAACTTATAATTTTACTATTCCAATTTACGTAGCTTGTTTGAAACCCTCCTGGAGCAATCTTAGTTACATTTACTTTCCAATGAGGATTTATCAATGCCCATTTAATATCAAAATTAACCGTAAAAGTGGTATTCTTATGCTTTTCAGCAAAAGAAGAAGTTCCTTGAACTTTTAATTTAAAATGACCTCCCCAAATTTTCCATATTCTTTGGTCTGCCAATTCATGAAATTTTCTTCTTTCAGTAATTGTCCAAGGGGTAACCTTTGTAAGCCAGTTGTATTGCCATCTTTCCTGTATAAGAATGATATTTCTACCTTCTTCTATAAAAATATCCATTCTATCAGTTCTTTTGGTTGTAGACATATAATAATAAAAATTTATCTATCCCAAAGATAATTATTTATCTGAGTGAGATAAATTTTTATTTGTTTTTTTCTCTTATTTCTTCTAACATCCTCTCTATGTCTGATATGGAGTTGATTTTAAAAACCCTTAGAATTTCTAAGGGTTTTTGATTTGTTATTATTTTTCTACATCTAATCTATCTATAACCTCAAAAAGTTCATTAGAATAATTAAATATATCATCTAATGAAGATAGCTCAAATTTATTTTCCTTTTTATTTTCATCTAAAATTGCAAGATATTTTTTTGTTGTATTAAAGTACAGACGACAAATAGTTTTTCTGTTATTATCATCAAGTAATATAGCAAAATAAGACATTGCATCTCTGTGATGAACTCTGGAGCCTTCTATTTTTTGTCTTAAAATAGTTTTCACAATTAAAAAGCCTTCTATTTCTTCTTCTGTTGTTACTACTTGATTATTATCTTTTTCTACTTCTATTTCTGTGTCAGAATTCTTAGGAGTTTTATCTTGTTCTTTGTTGAGAGCTGTATTTAACCTTTCAGTAATTAAATCACTTATATATTGTTGTACAGATTTTTTTGTTAAATCTGTAAACATTTCTAATACTTTAGAAGTTATAACACTAGGATATACCTGTTTTGCAAAGTGTTTTACAAACTCGGGAGAAGGCTCGTTAAATTCTTGATTTAATATTTTCTTTATTTCATTTGTGTATTTTAATTCACTAGCTGTATTTGTGATATTATCTATATCAAAATATGATTTATGAAATTTCTTTAATTCTTCAATTTGGGCTGTTTTGATTTTAGTTATATCAAAAGAAAAGAATGGTTTGTCATCCATTTTATTTGGCTCAACAAGATCAGAAAAAAATTTGTATTCAATACCATTAGTTAATATTGAAAACTTAGCAGTAGTAGTATGGAAATATCTAAATAGTTGTGATTCATTATCAATAGATAAGGGTACACCATGCCATTTACACTCTATCAAGATTATAGGGTTACCATCTTTCATTAAGGCATAATCAATTTTTTCTCCCTTTTTTATCCCTACATCAGCAACAAATTCAGGAACCACCTCAAAAGGATTGAAAACATCATAACCTAATTCTTTTATAAAAGGCATGATAAAAGCGTTTTTTGTAGCTTCTTCTGTAAGAACTTGCTCCCTTAATTTTACAACTCTATCTCCAAGAACCTTAATTTGATCTTTGAAATCCATAATAATTTATTTTTCTCAAAGATAAATATTTATATTATATTAAAGTATTATAATAATTGTTTATTTTATTTCTTCCTGTTCTTTTTTAATAGTTTTAAAAACATTGTCTAAATCATTAAAAGAATTTATTTCATAAGTTCTGCCATTAGATTTAATAAACCCTATTACTCCGTCATTTATAAATAAATCAACTAAATGTACATTTAAAGTATTTGCTATCTTTTGTAAGGTATCTAAAGTAGGATTGCCATTTAAAGATTTAGAAAGTCCTACTTCTGTTATTCCTATTTTTTCTGCTAAATCTTTAAGCATTAATCCTTTATTTCTACAAATTTCCTTTATTCTATACATTTTAAATTTAAATTAGTGCAAATTATTTTTCACTTAATTTATAAAAAACTGATGTTTCTAATTTAAGATTCAACATATTTAAAAGAGAATTTAATTTACCTTCTCCAATGTCTGGAGCTTCTTTTCCTTTAGCTATATTCTTTAAATAAAAAAATTGCCTTCTACTTATAAAATGTTTGTCTGGGTCTATTCCGTCAGTAGTTAAGCCATTATCTTTTAAATACTTTTCAAATAACTCTACTATTCTTTTATATAGGTCTTGTTTGCTTTCAAAAATATCTTTCATAAGACAAAGATAAAAAATATTATAAAAAAAGTGCATAAAAATTTGCACAATACAAATAGTGCAATTATATTTGCACTATAAAATAACAACAGATAATACAAACAACATGAAAACGATATTAAAAAATATAATGATTGAAGCTTGGAAATTTTTTAGAACTACAGGTAAAGAATTTTCAGAATGTTTAAAACAAGCTTGGAGAAATTTTAAACTTGTTCAAGCTATGAAAAAAGGTATCGTAAAATTTTACTTCACAAAAGTAAATGGAGAAGTAAGAGAGGCTTGGGGTACTTTAAATGAAAAATTCCTGCCTGTAATTTCAGGTATTGACAAAAGAAAGAAAAATGAATTTGTACAAGTATATTTTGACACAGAAAAGCAAGAATACAGATGTTTTAAAAAACTAAACTTGATATAAACCTTAAAAAATAAAGCCATGAAAACAATAAGTATATCCTACGAACAAAGACTAAATATTAACGGGAAAATAGGATATGTAGATTTTATAGGGGAGGACGTAATAGTACTAATCAATGATAGTAGCACAACAGAAGTTATAAATATTAAAGACATAAAACAAATAGAAACATTAACAAACAATCCACAAGGATGGTCAACAAAAGACATTCATTACAATTAATAAAACTTTAAAACCCCAATACCATGCAAGAATTAGTAAAAATCACAGAACAAAACGGAAAACAAGCAGTAAGTGCAAGAGAGTTGCACACGTTTTTAGAAAGTAAGCAACAGTTTTCAAACTGGATAAGAAACAGGATTAAAAAATATGGTCTTATTGAGAATCAAGATTATATAGTTTTTAATAAATTTATTAAAAACCTAGAGGGAGGAAGACCTCTTGATGAATATGCCTTAACCCTAGATTGCGCAAAAGAATTAGCAATGGTAGAGGGAAATTTAAAATGCAAACAAGCCCGACAATATTTTATAGAATGCGAAAAGAAGTTAAGAGAAGTAACACAAAGACAAATAGGAGAGGTGAAAGACCTAAAAACCATTGAAGCTAAAATAATGGTTGCTAGATTTTATTTAGAAGTTTGCAGCCCAAATGAAAATTCTAAACTCATGCTTATGCACTCTATTGCCAACCCTGTGGGCTTAGACCTTCCAGACTACACGACCTCCAAAGATGTGTTGCGTTCAGCATCTGAGCTGCTTAAAATAAACAACATAGGTATGAACACAAGACAACTAAATCAATTATTATTACAAGAAGGAATTTTAACCGAAAATTCAAGACCTTCAAATAGCAAAGCAGCTAAAGATGGAAAGAGTTATTTCAAAACATTAACAGAAAAGGGATTAGAATACGGAGAAAACCAATCCTCAATTCATAACCCTAAAGAAACACAACCCTTATATTATGAAAATAAGTTCATGGATTTATTAAAGTTATTGAATTTATTGTGAGTTCCTTTCATTTTGTATCTTTACAGCTGTTGTTACAACTTACAACTGCAATTGATGGGTGCGCAGGCTGTTGTGAGTTCCTTTCATTTTTAAAATTACAGCAGTTGTTACAACACACCATTATCTTTCATTCTTTGTATTTTCGTTGTGAGTTCCTTTCATTATTAAAATTACAGCAGTTGTTACAACCCTTTAATCCTATAAATAGTTGATAGGTAAATATTTAGAAACTAAATTAGGATTAAAAAAAACTAAAAAACCGAATAAAAAATTATTTTTTATTCGGTTTTTTTATTTCTGATATTTAGTGTTCTTAAATGCTCTAATATTATACAAATTTTATTGAATTATTGTTGGAGTTAACTCTTCTTTAGCTCTATCAAATTCCTCTTGCGTAATAATACCCAAATCCAATAAGTCTTTTTTCTCTTTCAATAATTTGATAGCCTGTTCTTTAGTAATTTTTGCATTAGTTAGTAATATTTCTCCTGTGTTATAAGCTTGATCAAAATTTAATACAGTAATATATTTTGTTAATGGTATTTTTTGCCCTTGAACAGGTTGTGTTTGTAATTTAATTCCATAAGTACCCATGCTTCTGAAAATTTGGATTTCTTCTATTGTTATATAATTACCTGTTAAAGTTCCATTTACATAATCAATACCTCTTAATAATGTACCATTTAGAGTTCCAAATATTAAAAAACTAAAATCGCCTCCAGTACCTTGTTTATTTGAAGGAATACCGAGTTTTAGAGTATCTCCTTTTTTTATACTATTGCCATCTTCAGTTATATATGTTCCAACTATACAGTTGTTAGAATATTTATTTCTAAAATTACTATCAGAAAACTCATTATAATTAAAAGTTTCCACTTCCTTTAATTTTTGCCCAAATGAAAACACGCAAAGAGTTAATAAAAAGAATAAGCTTATTTTTTTCATAAGTAAAATTTTAGCCCAAAAGTAATGATTTTATCTCAGTTGGAAAATAAGATAGTGTAGTAAATTGTAGAAGTATAGAGATATAGTAGTAAATAATGAAAAACAAATAAATAATATGATGTAAGCAGTAATGTTATTTATTTTAGTATAATGTTTTTTATTATTTTTAGGATTTACAGATTCAACAAAATCTAATAAGATTCCCATTAAAAAGAACAAGGCTAATAGTGAACTTATTATACCAAATATTTTTTTGTACCATGATATATCATTTAAGTAAACCCAAGGAAAAATAATAAGAATAAATGATGATAGAAACAATATTATTGATATAAAATTAATTAGTTTTAAATAAATTTTGTTTCTGACAATAGATTTATGTTCTTCTTTATTAACTCCTAAATATTGAATATTTATATTTATTACTCTGTCAAAAGGAATTACAAAACAGTCCCCTGGGATATCTTTAAATTCTTCTTTTTCATCTTTCCTTTTTTTAGCATTAGTTAAATAAATAAATTTTAAATCATTAGTTTTCTTATCAGTAGTAAATTGAGATATAACCCCTGAATATAGTATGGTATCCTCACCGTTTAACCTAAATAAAATATCAGCAAAAGTTTGATTAATTTTTTTATTTATATGTTTAAAAGGTTTAGTTAATGAGATCTCTCCTTTAAAGTAATAGTGCCAATGATTAGAAAATCTAAATAAAGGAAATTTAACGTCTAATTTTAATATTCTTACAATTTTATGAGATGTAAATCCAATAAGTATAGCTAAAATAACAGATGTAAATAAATATTGAATCAATAGCATTATAACCTCTATGTCATAGGGAGGGATTTTATTTTTTGATAAATTTTCATAAATATTATTAATATGAGTTTGATCTGTAGTAAAAGTTGACGAAGAGGCTAAACTCGTTAATAACAAATTAAATATGACTACAACACTTCCTAAAAAAATAGTAGAGATGACGTTGTTGGCTGTTGAAGTATTATTGAATTGGTTTGAAAATTCACCTAAATAATAAAATCTTTTTAAAATGAGTCCAGGAATGATAATGGTTATTATTAGAAATATAATATTTAAAACTAGTAAACTAGCATCCATTATTAAAATTAATTAAGAAATTTTTAAAACTCTGCCATCCTTCATTTTGATTTCGATAGGTTCAATTTCCTTATTACCTGTTTCGTTTCTTTTATTCATAGCTTCATTCAATCTTTTAATATATTCAGGATTAGATAAAAGTTCTTTACCGTCTTTATCAATTAATTCCATATCAGAACCAAAGAAAATATCAAATACATTAGATACAGACTTTAAAGCTCCTATAAATGCTTCTTTAAGTATTAATGTAGTATTTTTCATGACTTTTAATATTAATAAGTTACATTACACCCCCTAAAAATGAGATGAAATTTCTAGTTAATAACTTAGAAAGCTTACGCAAATATATATAATTCAGCTTAAATATGTATTTATATTTACATATTTTTACCTTTCCATTTTTTTTATAGCTCGTATGATGGTTTTGATATCTACTCTAAACTCCTCAGCGGTTAATTGGTATTTTTCCATTTTACTTAGTGAATTATCTACTCCTTTATAGAACTTATACATTTCATAATGGTTTACTACAGAACAGCTAATTAAGCCCCCTCTTACCATCCTTTTAAATACACTCTTATTTTTATTTATTAATTCTCCTACACATTCCATTTTTCACACTTTTCAATGCTTTGTCTTAATTTATAAGGCAATTCACACCCACATTTCACACAATATTGCTCTGAAATCAAAGGGATTCGCTTGTCTTTTACCCTCAAAAAGCTAATAGGCTCCATCTTCATAAACTCACATCCTGCACATATTTCAGCCCTTTTTTTGGCTAATTCTTCTATTGTTTCAACAGGGGCATTAAAATTATTAATACCCTGCTGAACTGGATCTATTCCATTTTTAGAAATAGTTTTTATTTTTTTTAAAAAACTAGAAACCCGCTCCATCGCTTATTCTTTGGTTTTTACTTAACTGACTGATACCTTTTTGACTTCCTGCTTGGCTGCCTTGCAGGCTTCCTATTTGTGAGCCTATCTGACTTCCTATTTGTGAGCCTTGTTGACTACCTATTTTACTTCCATTTAAAGCCCCTTCATATACCCCTTGTTTTATAGAGGAGGAGAGGGATGATAAATCAAAATTATTTGAATTTTGACTGGAGGCTAAAATCATTTGAGTGTTAACTGGGAATCCCTGAAACATGTCAGAGGTTGGGCGTAGTAACTCTATATTCTGCCACCCTCCGTAAGCTTCTACATCTTTATGATTAAACACTACTTCTTTTCCATGCACAGCTCCTCTTTCTTCGTAAATGGAACTACCTCCAGTATATCCTCCTTTGAAGTAGCCTTGAGAGGGCTCGTTTTTTCTCAAAGGCGAAACTTGTATAGCTGTTACTACTCCTTTACCTACCTTCTGCAAGCCTTCTGTAGCATTTCCCATATCTACACCAGCTATTTTGGCTACCTGAGCAAATCCAAATACCCCGGTAGCAATTGCTTGAGCAATTGCGTACCCTGGAATAGGTAATCCCTTTTTGGTAAATGTTTCTAACGTGTTAACAATTGATGCATACGTGCTAATAGTAGTTGCTGCAATAGCAGCTGCTTTCCCCGCCATTGCTTGCTCTCCCATAACTTGAGCTACACCTTGAGCTATTTGTGCGTATGCTTCAAGCTCTGCTAGCTTAGCTTCTTGCTGTAGTTGAATAAGGGCATTTTTATATTCGTAATCCATATTATAAAGGGCAGAATTTAAATAAGCTTTTCTTTCTAAAGTTGCTTGGTCTATTTCGTAATTAATATCTGCCATTTTAAGGGCTTGTTCTTGCGTTTTTATTTCTACTAATTCATTTTCAAGTTTAATTCTTTCTTCATTTTGTTGGTATTCATTTTTTATTTGCTCAGATTTAATTAAATACTCGCTTGCTCCACTACTAATTAAAGCTTCTATTTTTTGCTTAAACTCTAAAGCTTTTGCTTGTTTCTGCTCTGCGAGTATTTGGGCGTTATATTTATCTTTATTTTCCTTAATTTTTTTGTCTGTTTCGCTTTCCAATTTAATTTTTTCATATCCAAGTTTGGTGGTAATTTCTAAGATTTTAGCGTTCTTTTCCTGTTCGTTTTTAATCGTTTGGCGGGCTTGTTCTATTTGATTTTTAGCTTCTTGGTCGAGGAAATCTTTTTGCTTGTTTTCGATTTCTTTTAAACGCTCCGCTTCTAGCTGTAAAAGCTTTTCATTAGTTCTTTTACTTTCATCTAATTTGCTTTCACTAGTTCTAATAAATTCGTCTAATTCGGCTTTCATGATAGCTAAGCTAGAGTTGGATATGGCTTGTAAAGCCTTTAACTGCTCCTGAGCTTGTTTTAAAGATTCATTGTCTTTTTTTGAAGACCCGGATTTTTTAGTGTTTTGCGAAGGTGGTTTAACAGCGGTTGGCTTCGTTGAATTAGCTTCACCTCCTTCATCCTTTAAAGCAGAGGAACTAAACTCAATTTTATTCAGTTTGCCGTTTACGGTTGTGTTTATAGCGCTTTCATAAGCATTTTTAATGTCTTTAGCTCCTGAGATAGCAATGTCTTTCATTCCTATAAATCCATCTTTTAAGGAATCTTTTATACCATCTAGATCTAAGGTTAAGAGAGATTTAATTAACCTCGCGCTACTTTTTAGATTATTCCATAGTAATTTGAGTGCAGACGTAGCAATTGACATTTGAACCTGAAATATAGTTCCAATACTACCAATGGCCCCTCTAAGAAGCATCGAACTATTGTACGTTTCAATAAATCCGTTAGCAAATTCAATTATACCATCAATCATTTTAATTAATGTACCATTCACCCAAGATTTTCCTTGTGCTTTCATCATTTCAAATGTACCCCCAGACGTATTGAATAACTGCGCCCATTTTTGATTTAAAGCCTCTGTTGATTTGATTTCAATCTGTCTAGCTTTTTCGATTTCCGTTAATTCTCGGTGGGTATTTTCAAGACCATTATTTAGGGCTTTAACGATATGCTCGTAACCTCCAGTATCTTCACCCATAGAACCCATTACATTAGCTACTACCGCCCCTGTATCTTTGAAAGATAAACCAAGTTCTTTACCTTTTTTTATTAGTTTGTCTAATACCTCACGACCTTGTACCTCTCCAGCTTTATATTGCTTAATTAAATTATCAATAAAAGCTTTGCCGAAAGTATTATCTAAACTTTCTTTTCCCGCTTTATTTAGATCATTGAAACGTATGGAAAATTCTTTGATAGTGTCAACAAGTTTATCTTTATATGTACCTGCTTTCGCTCCTTCTTCCATAATAGAGAAGAACTCATCAGCAGAATAACCCATATTTTTAAAGTGTGAGACATATTCAGAAGTATTATCAAAGAAATCTTCTGCACTCTCTCCAGAACGTATAAAACCATTCGTCACTTTATTAAAGGCATCTTCATAACTAATACCCATGCTATTTGCCACCGCATTAACAGCATTTAGGGTCTGTTTTTCGCTTTCTCCTGATTCTTTAGACAAAGTTCTAACCTTTACTGTTAAATCCGTTAGAGCATCCCCTGAAAGACTTGTAAATTGCTGAACCAAACGTGTGGATTTGCTCATTTCGACATTATAATCATACCACATTTTTGTGAGTTTTGCGACTCCTGCTAAAGCAATTAAAAATGCACCAATAGGGTTGGAGCCTAGAGCTAATGCTTGAGAGTATAGACCTTTAAATTCTCCTGTAAGAGCCTGAACAGGAGTAGCCCCCCCTTGTAAAGTTTCAAATAATCCCTCTAATTGCCCTCTATAATTTCCTACCTCTACTTGATTAACTCCTGTAGATTTTTGAAGCTCCTTATACTCTTTATCTTGAGCCTGGATAATATTTAATAATCTTCCTCCAACTTCAATATTGTTTCTCTGCCCTGTTGTTAAGTCTCTATATATTTTCCTATTATTAGCAAGAGCTTGACTAAGCTGGTTAATAGACCCGTCCGTTTTTATTATAACTTCATATTCATCCACCAAGGTTTTATTAAAAGCATCAACCTGTCTTTGAGAGTTTCTTAATTCTTGTTGTTCTTTTCTTAAAGCAGACGCATTTAATTCAAGTTCATTTCTTAGTCCTTTATTTTTGTCTTGCAGCTCTTTTATTAACCTTGCTCTTTCTTTATATTCATCACTATTCGACTTTCCTTGTCTTGCTAATGAACTTAATACTTCGCTGTCTCCTAAGATGGTTTTTTCGTTTTCTTTAATTGCATCAGTAAAAAATTTTACTTCTCCTTTTAATATTTCAACCTGTTTTCTAGCTTCTGCCGCCTTACTCAAAAAACTATCAACATTTAAGTCTACTGTAGTGACTTTTACATTTTGTGTCTTCTCCAGTTCTTTATTAACCTTTTGCAGTGATATAATAGTTGCTTGAGCATTTTTTTGAGATGCATCTGAATTTGCCTTTTCCTTTTGTTTTGTCATCTCCAGAATTTCATTAGCTCTGGTTCTTTCTTTGTTTAATTGGGCAACTTGGGCTTGTAAATTAGCAATAGTTTCTGCCTGAGCCCGCATCGAGGCTTTCAGCTCATCCATTTGCTTTTTGTTCTTTTCTAATTCCACATTCATGGATTTATCAGAAGTGGTAAAAAGATTTACAACCTTAGATAGTTTTTCGTATTCAGAAGTCATCGTATTTAATGATAAAATAACTCCATCCTGTTCTTTTTTTACAATTTGTAATTTTTGGGTATAATTTTGAATAGATTTTTCAAGTAAACTTGTATCCCAATCAAGTTCAGCAATAGATATTTTTTCTGCCATTTTTTTGTCTTTTATTAAGAATATGCTTTAAAGCCTGATGAAATTATAGGTTTATAATATATATCACCTTCAGTGGTGTTTAGTTTTACTTCAATATTTCCACTTATAAACCCTTCATAGGTAGTAGCAAAATCACTTTTTCCTATTTTTATTTCTAATGGGTTTGAAATATTTAATATCTCATTTTTGTTCAAAATTGAATAAGTTTTTTCTTGTATATCAGGTTCAAGAATAGTAGTGTTTTTTAAAATTTCTTTATTATCTAACACGCATATACTAACTATTGGATCTTTTTTATCTCCAAAGCCAACACCCACATATTGGTAATTTGAAACTATAAAGTCTAAAGTGTTTGTACTTGATATATATTCAAGAGGAATAGTTAGTTTTATTAGTATATGACCTTCATGATCAAACCATTCTAATGGTAAATAGATTTTTTTATCTATTCCAACGCTATTCTCACCAACACTATTATTTAAAGAAGTATTTGAACATCTCCCATTATCAAGCTGAAACCTGAAATCGTACAATCCATATGGTAATTTAATTGAAGTAAATACATTGTTACCATCCGTTTGAAAATTAACTTTAGCTTTTTCCCATTCTGTTTTTTTAATTGAGCGAAAGTAAATATGATTTATATAGCCATCTAAGTAAGGTAAAGAAATTTTAAAAATTTGATTTTTTTCTGAGGGATTATCAAAAGGCTCAATTGAGAAAGATGTAACAATTGGACAGGTGGTTAATACATCACTCTTTACTCTAATAAACTCTCCTTCAATTTTTGATTTTGATACATTTAATGAATTTGGAATATAATACATGCCTTCTTGCTTAAAATAATAAATACCTTTCAAGTCAAAGTGTTCTAAAGCTCCTTTTGATAGAGCTAAGTTTATTGTGTGTATCCTTAAATCATTTAAAATTTGCTCTGTTTTTTGCCAATAATTATTTATAATTTGTTGATATTTTAGACCTTCAAAAGTTGCAATAGGCGCATTTGACACATTATTTTTTGAAGTTTTAAGAATACCTGAAATAAGATTTACATTAACTAGGGTAGGGTGAAGTTGTCGCAAAATATAAAATCTTTTATCTAGTTCCTTATATTTAACTGTTATAGTTTCTTCTTTTTGATCAACCTGCTTGTCCCAAATTTTACACACCGGCACAACAATCTCACTAAATCCTGTATGAATAGTCTTGTCTAATTTTTCAGGAGAGTAAAATTTAGACTCAAAAATTGTTGTTTCATCTTCTAAATTAACATCATCTATTTTTATATAACCATCGTTGTAGTCTACATCACTATCATTGTATTTATATCGAAAATAATTTAATTGTGCATAATTATTTATTTGGTATTCCTCATTGGTTCTATTTGAGTAAAATTTGCTATAGTCATATATCTTTCCTTTATTAATACGCTCATCAATGGTTAAAAAAGTAGCGATTTTGTCATATTTGTCGATATATATTGATAATCCAAAATCTGTCACGAACTTTTTAAATAGATCTGTTATTTTAAAATCTTTTAAAGCCAATTGAAAATCTGCCTTACCGGCATCTAACGTATTTATAGATATTTCAATATTGTATAAATGTAACTCTCCGTATTGAAATACGTTTTTTTCCCACTGGTTAGGACCTAGATTATTTCCAATTCTATCTCCACCCATGGTGGGTTTTATTCTAAAATTTATAACATCATTTGGTTTTAGATTATAAATAGTCTTGTTAACAGGTTGTGTTAATTGGCTTATTGGAACTCCCGAAGGCGATTTAACCACAAAACTATTAACCTCAGCTTTTACAATTTCATTAACAAGAATTTCAAGAGTGAATGTGACATATTCGTGATAGGTTTTGACTTTAGCGTCATTTGGATTATAAGATGTTCCGAAAGGGTCATAATATTGCGACACTAAGTCAACATACCCGTTAAGTGCAATACTTAATTCAATAGTTTCAGGCTCATCTTGTGGTATTTTTAATCCCCAGTTATCAATAAGAGTATAACCTTTATTAAGAGCTTTATCAGATATTGAAATTTCATTCCATTTTTTATAGGAATTATCCTTTTGCATCTCCTCGCTTGTAGTGATTTTGACGAACCCTCCTTGAGAAGGTATAAAATTATTACCCCCTGTATATTTCTTAAGAAAGGGTCCATTTTTTCCCTCTAATATATTTTCAACGCTTTCTTCAACAGGAATTGTAGGTTTAGGATAAGTAATCCAACTATTAAGATAATCAGGAGAAGAAAATACAGAACCAATAAATGTCCATTGAAATCTTTTTGCAATTTCGTCGATTATATATTTTAATCGAATAGATGGTACTAAATAATCTATATTTATGGATTTGTCTAAATAGATGTTTCCGTTATAGTCAGCCAACAAATAACGATAGTATTCGTTAGAAAAAGAATTAATAACTGTATCTATGTTTTTTATATGGTTTGCTTTAGATATATCTAATTCTCCACCTCCTACATTTTTATTTTCAATGTCTTTATAAAGGTCAATTACACCTTCGTAAATATGAATATTAAATTCCTCGTCAGAATTTTCAATTACTGCCCAACCATTAGAAATTAGAGTCGCTCCATCAACTTGATACGTACAAGTGTTTTTTTTGTATGGTCTTCGAGAAATGTCACCAATTAAAGATAATCCATCGAAAATTTTTAAATTATTGGCTGTTTTAGGAACTGAAAAACTATCAGAATATGTACATTTATTTTCTTGAATTGCTCCAATATCAGAAACTTGATATTTAATTTTTATATCTGTGTCCTCATGAAGATCTACGAGTTGATTATTAATTCTTAATATTTTCATTCTAATTTCTTACTGTATATTGTTTATCAAAGCTTAGTTTCACTTGAACTTCTTTTGTTTTATATTGTGATGTAAAAGCAAAGTCTTGATCTTTAATGAAAACTCTTTCCCATTTATATTTAATTCCTTTTTCTACTTTTTGAACAAAGACATTTGGAGATTGGAATAGGGTAATAAATAAATCAAAATACTCTCCCTCTAGGGTAGTTGTAAGAGTTATATTCTTTTGCTGGTCCATACCTAGGGTAGATTGATTTGGATCTTCAAAATCTATAGTCTTATCAGAATCTGAACTAGTAAATAAATCTATTCTACCTATCTCGTCAACACTATAAGATTCTTCAAATGATCGAAAATACCAGAAATAATAATCTGTATTTAACCCATACCAAGTAAGATAATAACCAGAGCAGCTATGAGTGGGAATTTTTTTAATTTCAATGGTAGGATTATATAACTTTATAAGATCGATATTATCTGTTATAAATCTAGTTTTTAAGTCCTCCGATAACCAGGAATAAACAAAACCCATTCCATCCCAGTAAACTTTTTTTACCACATCGTCGATTATGAATTTATCCCACACTATATCATCTAAGAGAGATAAATTTATGGAGGTGTTTTCTATTGCGATATTGTTAAAATCTCTCGCTACAAAAGAAACCGTAGCTTCCGCAAAATGAACATTAGGGATAGATGTTAATTCTTTGGAAGTGTAATTGCTTAAATCAAAAACAAAAGGATAAAAAGCTAATTTTAACCATGCCTGTATTTCTGCATTATAATTTTTTTCAATTGGATAAATAATATTACTATACATTTGTCCATTTACAGAATAAGCGATTTGCATATTTTTCGTGTTATTATCAGTCGTAATGCTTAAAATTTTAGGTGAATTAACTTTTACTAATTCTTCGTTTTCAATTCCTTTAATGACCATTTTTTAAAAGTTTTTTTAGTATTTCAATTAATCTCTGTTGGTATTCGGGCAATAAAACTTTTCCTACCTGCAGGGCTATTTCTTGTTTATTTTTACTGTCTTCCAAAACCTTTAATAGGTTATTTTCTCCTTTTTGAAAGGTTCTTGTACCGTTTTTTGCAATGGTTTTTGCTACTGCATAAGGGTTAGCTTTTATTCCTTTTTGTTTTAACCAAAGGGCAATAGCAGCAATAGGGGGTAATTTCCCTGATGCTCGTCCATGAATCATATAATGAGTATAATTGGCTCCCAATATTTCTATTGTATTTCCTCTTGTTCTAACATCTAACATCCTCGACCATTGCCCGGACGCTCTTAATTTTAAGCGATCGTAGTTTGGAATAAGAATTTTTTCACATACATTTCGCCCTATAACTTCTAGACCTTTTTCTTTACTTTTATTCATATAGTCTGAAAATGAATTTAATTTTTAATCCGTTGTAAATATTGGACAGGTAGTTATAAACAATAGATATTTTTTTTCTATTAACCTGAACATCATAACCTAAGGCTCTACAAAAATCAAGGACATTCTCCCCTGAGAAACAATCTATTAAAGGTTTGTATATCTTATTCCAGTTGCTTTGTTCTATAGGATAACCCGTTATTTCATTATAGTTATTGGAAAGTAAGGCTCCTGTTTTTAATACATAAAGATCAAAAGAATAATCAATATACTTCTGAGAGGGATAACCTGTTTTTTTATCATAAGTAACTACGTCATCAATTTCTAATTCGGTTAAAAAAAGATGATTACAACATTTTGTTTCTTCTTTTAGTTGATGGATGGATGCTTGAGATTCAACCAATGGAGCAGAAAAATCCCAACACTCTCCACATTTTTTTTGATCATTCCAAATTGTCGTTTGTTTTTCCCAAAATTCAATGATATCGAAGTGCTTCATCTTTTTATTTTATTTTTTCTCATTAAAACTTTAGAGTACGCTTGTTGAAAGTTATTAGTGACTTGATTTTTATATAGTTTATTTAATACATCGAAATAGGATAACTTTACTATCTTCTCCCATTTAAGAATATCTCCACCTGCTAAAGCATCAATGGTATTAATGACACCAAATTGATTGAAGTTATTTATTCCAGCTTCAAGTTCTTCGGAAGTAGGGGGGGTATTAAATAATTCTTTTTCTACTTGGTTGATTGCTTCTAATTCATCCATAATCCAAAAAAGAAAGGATAATAAATCAGAGTTTGAAATCTTTTTTATTTCATCTAACTCTGTATGGTTATCGTTTTCTTTCAGAATTAGTTGAATAACTTGTAAATATTTAGCATCTTTTATATAGTTAACTAAATTTATTTTTACACATTCAAATGAAGTAAATTTTAAAGGTTTACAATTAGTATTTAGTAATTCATTTTTTCTTTTAATGGCTTGCTTTATCAACATAAAGTCCTCTTGATCTATTGAGTTTAAATCATGAATCAGTTTTAAGTTTATATTTTCATTTGTCATATTATTCGGCTTGAAAGTATGGTTACAGTTTTTTTTGGTTGTAGATCGAAGAACATTCTCATAAGTATCATATCCCTATAGTCAGGAGATCTTCCTATATCTTCTTTTATTCTTGCCTTTTTTACAATGGATAATTTTTTGGTAACTGCTGGATCTATTTCAATTGTCCCAAGCTCTTGGATAATTCTTTCTTTTTCGGACGGAGATACATCTGCGTTGATATAAATCCCAGCTGTGTTTATTCTATCAGCTAACTTAAATAAACATTGAGATTGCAAGTTTTCATATTCCGGTACTTCTGTTTTTCCATTAGTAATTTTTTCTTCTAAAGGCCTTGCATTATTCTTAAAACCTACAATACCGCAATTGTCTACTACACCGCCTCCAACACCATCTTCATCTGCAATGCATTTATTTTTAGGTATGTTATATTTTACTCTTAGAGCTTCAATTACAGATTGTATTTCAGTTGTTTTACTAATATCAAAGCTTATTATTTCTTCCAATATCCACCCATCCCAAACCCCTATTTTAGCTTCGTCAGAACCAAACCTTGCAATATCTGCTGTTAGATAATAGTTATTTGTTTTTTGAATGTGATCATTTTCAAAAACGCCAATTAAGTCATCATAACTACATAAAGCATATGGATTGTCGTCATATTCCCAATTTCCATTTAATAATCTTTCTCTTTTTGCTTTGTCTTTGGTTCTTTTTAATCTTTCTATGTAGCCATTTTCAATAAATGGATTATCTTGAACAAAGGCAAGGAGCATTTTTTTATGAGCTTCTAAATTATTTTCTTTAAAAGGTTTATAAAAATCTGTGTACAACCAATTTTTCTTTGGATTACATGTTATAAAAACTTTAGCAGTAATTTTATATAAGTCGTTATAGTGCCTTCCTATTCGGGTTTTTAACACATCATAAGCCCCGAAATTTATTTCACCTGCTTCTTCAATCCACCCTCCTGTATATTCAGTGGACCCAAAACGTTCATAAAGAGGATCTCTAGGTAGATATTTAAGTTCTAATAAATCAATTCTACTACCATTTTCAAATTGAATGAAGTTTTTTTGACCGTTGTATTTAAATGATCCTGCTTCATAGGTTTTAGCAACTTTAAAAAAAGTTATTAGAGTAGATTCTGTTATCCTTTTTAGTTCTTCTCTACCAATAAACCATTTAGATCCAGGATACGCAAGAGAATTAAATAACAACCAAGAACACCCTGTCCAACTTTTTGCACCCCCTGCAGCTCCTCCATAAGAAAATTCTTCCGTCTCTTTATCTGTTAAAATTTTTAATGCTTGTTGTTGTTTTAAATGTCTCTTTCCCTCAATGTTAATAATAAAATCAAAAATACCTCTTTTGAAGGCTTCAATTTTAACATCTAATGGAGTGATTCCTTTAATTAGTTCGCTAATATGATTAGTTGATATTTGCATTTAACAATTCTTTAATTGTTTCATTTGAAAGGCTTGAAAAGTTAATGTTACTTTTCTTTTGTTCGTTGTTTTTTTCATACCCTCCTAAATGTTTCAATAGCTTGTCGATAGCCCCCTCTTTACTTACAAGTTTTATTTTCTTTATTAATCCTGTAAATTTCATACTTCCCGGAGCCCCGTCATTAATTCCTATTGATGTTGATTCCTCTATTTCTAAACTAGCAATGGCGTTTCTTGTGCCTTTTGGTATTTGATTAATTGGCTTTATTGTTCCATCATCATTTAGTATATCTACAGGGTCAAACCTAGCAATATCAGCAAGGATTTTAACCAGCTCGTCAATGGTTATTTTATTTCGCTCTTTTACTTCAGTTCTTAGATTGGTCAGGTAATTTTGAATTTCAGGTTTTTTCAAGTTTTCTTGACCTATGGCATAGGCTGTTTTTTTTGAATATCCAGCCCTTATTGCTGCCTGAGTCGCGTTAAGATCCAGAACATATTCTTCGCAAAATTGTTTTTGTTTTAGAGTTAATTTTTTTTCAGTCATCTTGCGTTTTAAAAATGAGTGATTTCCACCTTTTTGTCTTCACACCCTTCTTTACTTTTCTTCTTTGTTTTCTTATTGGAAAAGAATATAGCGGGTAAGAATATTATAAATGAAATTATGGATGCGCTAAAAAGAATAATAGTAGGAGATAGTACCCACCACCAAGACCACAGTACTATCTTTAAGATCTTAAGTGCTATAAATAGCGCTTGAGCTATTATAAATATATAAGCACAAATATTGATTTCTTTACTTTTCATTTTATAGATGATTTATTTTTTTGAAGTAATTACTTATCTCTTTTCCTCTTTTTTCAATGGATTGGAAAAGTTTTTTTCTTTGGTTAGAGGAAAGGGATTTATTGTTAGTGAAGTAGTCTAATTGAATTTGAACTTCTTTTCTTTGTTCTTCAACTTTGAGGTTAAAGTCTTCTATATTTTTAATAAAAATAATTTTCATAAAGAGCATTTAAAAAAAAAGAGAGCCTAACATAGCTCTCTTAAAATTCTAATAAATTATTTTAAATCAACAAGGGATAATTAAATAAAGAGCGCTTACATTCCCTACACAAATATAGGGTTTTTATTCATAATAACAAATTATATTATAGTTATTTAATTACTTTTATTTAAAGTAAAGATTTAAGTATAAAGCTGAGTAAATTTGTTCATTCTTAAAATTAAAATTAAGGTTTATTAATTTTTTTAAAATTTTATTATTTGTAACGTAATCAGGATAAATAATATATATATATTAGTAAAAAAATATAAAAATATGAAAAAATTAAATCATTTGTTTTCTCTTTTGTTTGCTTTGTCTCTTTTGTTTATTTCCTGTCAAAGTGATTCATTTAGTGATATATCTGAAACACCTGATCTAAAGGTGATGAATTTTACTTATAATGGTAAACAATACTCCAGCACTTATACCATAAAAAATGATTCTACATATGTAATAAATGATAATGAAGTTCAATCATTGTATAATGAGATCATAAACAATCCAACACTTTCTATATTAGTTAATGAAGATGGTAGTATAGAGTATTATGAAAATTATGAAAAAATTAAAGAGAAAGCTTCATTAAAACCGTTTAGTAATTTTAATGTAGTTAAGAGTGGTTATGTTATAATGTATGAGCACGATAATTATTTTGGCAGAAGTATAGGTTATAATATTCCAGTTATAGCTAAAGGTGTCCCGCGTGAACTGAATGATAAAATTACATCTATATACGCACAAGGAACTTACAACTTTTCAGTTACTATATTTGAACACGGTGGTTTAGGAGGAAGAAGTTTGACTCTTAAACCTGTAAGAGTAAATAATCAATATATATTAGAAGTGTTTAATTTAAAAAGCTATAAATATGGGGGAGGTTTTTTTAATCTAAGAAAATGGAATGACAGACTTTCGTCTTTTAGAGTTGATTAATAGTAATTTAAGAAATTTATATAAGCTACTTTTAAGTAGCTTTTTTTGTTGACCAAATAAGAAATATCTGAATATAAGATTCTTTTTTTTGAAGGTTTCATTTAATATCTAATTTAAATAGTTATTAACTTCCTTAGCAAAGTCATCAAAAGAGTAACAAATGGCAGTTTTATAGCCTTTACTTTTAGCTATAGTTAGAAACTCTTTTTGATATTCTGATAATTTTCCTTTACCTATTTTCATCTCAATAAAAAAACCAGAGTAATTTTTTGATGGCTTCATTATAAAAAGATCAGACACTCCAGCTAGTACTCCTTCTCCCTTCATTATTTTAGCTTCTAAAGCATTTCTTTTACCTCCATTTGGAATAGCAAAAATAGTTTCCTTTGGGTATTGGATCTTAAACCAACGAACGCACGCTTGTTGAAGTTTGCTTTCTAAATGCCGGGGTTTGGTATTAACATATTTTACCATTATTGTAAAGTCTAGTTTTGCTTATTTAAAATTTTTATTTTTTCTAAAATACATCCCTCCAAATCTATATTATAATGTTGACAAAATTTTTCTATAAAAGCCAACGAATTAGAAATAGATAAACGAATAGATTTGTTCGATGAAAATTCCTCAATTATTGAATAAATATTAGATATTCGGCTATAAAAATGAAGATTATCTTCAAAATTTTCTACAACACTTTCAACTGCATCTAATTTTACGTCGAATTTATTAGCCAATCCTATAAGTAAAAAATAAGCATCTACTAAATTATCTGCATTATTATCTTTAGCAAATTCGGATAATTTAATAACTACCATCATTGAATAATGCCCAAAATTTTCGTAAGTTTTTTCAAAAATTTCTTTATTAATTTCGCATATCTCTCTTTTATATTTTTCTTTCATATTGTTTATTTTAATTATAAATATATTGCACTTGTCCAATGGATTATTTTCCCATTAAAATCTTCTTTAAAATATTTAAAGAACTCTTCTACGCTGTCAAAGCCATCATTAGATGCCAGCCTTTGTAATTCATAAAAACTTTGCTCTTGACCATCAATTTTAACCATAGGAATATGTTTATGTATTATTTCAATCTTTTGTATTCTTACACACTGAATAACAGGTGCAAATTCAAACTGGTTAGCGGTCCTATTATTTATTACAAAGTGTATTTTATCACCTTCTTTCCATCGGTTGGATTTATCCTGTCTTATAGTATGTATTTTAGGTAATAAACCTATTTTACTCCCCCAACTTTCTCCAAATATTTCCGCATACTTATTATTGTATATGCTATACATGTAAATAGGAGATTTTCTAGAATTTAGAAGACCTCGCCAAATTTTTTCTATAAAATAATTTGGTTTTCCCTCTATTTGTGTTGAAAATGGTAATGTCATGGTTTTAGTTCTTTTTGTATTTTTTTTAATAATTCTGACAAGAAAATATAGCCATCTGAATAATCTTCCTGTATAAAATGTTGAGGCTCTTCTTGCAAATAATCAATAACATTTTTTTTAAATTTTTCTGCTTTTTTATAATCTGGCATTAAATATTTTATCCTATCCCATATATTTAGCATGTGTTCAACAAATTCTAGTGAATAACGACAATACTCGTTAATTTTATCTAAATAGGTATTTAGTATTCCCATTTCCTCGTCAAATTCACCTTCTATCAATCTAATATCATTTTTTATATAATCTTTAATTACCTCAATTGTTTTTTCGCTGGAAAAAGAAAGTATATTTTTAGATAATTTTCTAGCAAAATAATCAGCATTTATATTTAATAAAAATTCTTTTATGTTAGAACCCATACAAAGCCATTCATAATCGAAACACCCATGGTCATTGCTTGATATAATTATTTTACCACCTCCTTTTTTGTAATCTAATAAGACTATATCTGTTGTGCCTATTTTAAAGTTAGTTGTCATGGTTGGTTGTTTTTAGATTTTAATCCTACCTTTTTAATTAATTCTAAATGAGATAATGCTACTACACCACTAACATTTTCAATAAAACAACAGGGCACACCACTTATTAAATATATTTCTCCATCTACTATAATACTTTCTTTAGGTTCTGAATGTTCTCCCGTTTCAAGGTCATAGTAAGAATAATAGTAAACTCTACGCCCCTTTTTACATTGTTCTTTTATTATTCCTATTTTCATTTTATTTTAATTTTAAAGTTTTGTTATCTATTCTTCTATATTTTTTACCTTTCAATATTTGTGTTTTCTCAAGCTCTTTGCCTTTTTCAAGAGCTTTAATTGCCTTAGCTCTATCGAGTTGACGTTGTTTTTCGCTGGTTATTTGTTCTGTTAGTTTCATATTTTTCTATGGCTTTAAATATTTGTAGGATTAAAGGAGGTACTACTGCATTTCCTCCTGCTTGGATTATTTCTTTTCTAGTTCTACTAATCGTTTCTGAAATAATTTTGTTTTCTTCTTTTTCGCTAAGTATTCCATAAGTACTATTTCTAATAATGGTTCGCAATGATTCGGCGGAAAACCCATCATTTCCATTGCAAATAGGGGATTGAGTTGGGAAGTCTTGCCAGTTAGAGCAAAAAAATCGGGTAGAGAATTCTTTTTTGAACGATCTACTTTTTTTAGAGTTTCTGTGGATCTTCCTCCCTTGAAGTCTCTCGTTGCAGGAGTTGGAAGTAATCCTGAATAAGCTAGATCTTGTAGTTTTGCTGTATACACCTGTCCGGAAGTCCTTTTTTTTCTCTTTCCATTCACTTTTTGTGGTCCTCCTACCGCCTCTGATACTGTCGGGGTTGGAAGTAAACCTAGATCCAAAAATTCTGTTTTCCCTTCTTTGTTGCACACTTTCAATCCTTGCGTCTGCACAGTAGGCAATAAAGAAAATTCTATCTCTCCTGTGCGGGGCATTGACACCGCAAGCTGGAAGTAAAAATGGTGTGACTTGGTAGCCTTCAGCTTCCAGCTCAATAAGCACTTGTTCGAATACCATCCCTTCATCCCAACTAAGTAATCCGCGAACGTTTTCACCCACAATCCAGCGTGGTTGAATTTCCCGAATAGCTCTAAGCATCTCCGGCCAGAGATGTCGATCATCTTCTGTACCTTTTCGTTGTCCAGCAAAGGAGAATGGTTGGCAAGGAAATCCCCCTGTAAGGACGTTGATTTTTCCTCGCCATAGAGTGAAATCTGTCTTTTTAATGTCTTCATAACTTATTGCTTTTGGGTATTTTATTTGAAGAAATTGACGCAGGATTGGGTTTATTTCGCAGTGTAGTACATTTTCCCATCCCATCCATTCGGCGGCCAATTCAAAACCACCTATACCGCTAAATAAACTACCATGTGTCATTCCAATTCTTTTATTTTTTGTTTTTTCTTTATTATTTCTAAAAGATTTAATATTTCTTTATTCCTAGATAAATTCTTATCGTTTTTGATCTGCTTTTCTATTTCTAGTAGATAGCTTATTCCCTTTTCTTTACACCTGTAATTCAATAGCGCTTTAAGTTGTTTGATAGATTCTTTCATAATTAAAATGCTTCATCAGGGGTAGCGGTAATAGATACACTTTCATTAGGAATGTCATAGAATCTTGAAGTAGGTAGGTCTACCATACATCTGTCTGCTAAAAGCCCTCCATGTCTATTTTTGGCAATGATAATTTCTGCTTGGTTGGTAGCCTTTTCGTTATTATAATCCTCTAACCAGGTATCTATTTTATAATATTCAGGACGATAAAGGAAAAGCACTTCGTCGGCATCCTGTTCGATGGCTCCAGATTCTCTCAAATCAGACAGTAAAGGTCTTTTACTGCCACCTCTGCTCTCAACAGAACGCGATAGCTGAGACAAGGCAATCACCGGTATATCTAATTCCTTAGCAATTGCTTTTAATCCCCTAGAAATAGCAGATATTTCTTGCTCTCTATTTCCTTTGTTACCTTTTTCCCCTGAAATAAGTTGTAAATAATCCACAAAAAGAATATCAATATTTTTCTGTATTTTCATTGTTTTTGCTCTTATTCTTAAATCAGTAATTGATAGAGATGCAGTATCATCCATTTCAATTTTTAGGTTTTCTAAATGGTTTTGATATTGATTAAATACTTTTTCTTCCCCGGGTGTAAATCCTAATCTTATAAATGAATAATTTGGAATTTTAGTAATATTGGTTGAAATTCTTGTTGTTAATTGTTCTGATGACATTTCCAAAGAAAAAACACCTACTGACATTTCTGCTTTTAAGGCATCAATGATGCATTGTATCATAAAGGCTGTTTTTCCCATTCCTGGTCTTGCAGCAACAATAGAAAGATCAGTTTTTTGCCATCCACCGATAGCTTTTTGAATTACAGATAAAGAAGAGTATACCCCTTGCATAGGGTTGTCTTTAATTGATATAGCTTTAGTTTTAACTATATTTATGAGATCTTTAAAAGTTTTTCTATTGCTGAATTTAGATGTAAATTGATCAATTAAAATTTTTTCAAAAAACTTAAACCCACGATCTCTAAGCTCAAAAACATCAGTTGAATCATCGTTTGCCAGATTTGCTAATTCATTAAATCCTTTAACGCACTGATCCTTTGTCGCTAATTCAACTAAAAGAAATACATTTCGTTCTAAATTTGCCGTCGTCGTTGAATAATTTGTAACGTTTATAAGAAATACTTCGTCGACAGCCCCAAGTAGCTTTCTTTTCCTAAGCTCGGTTGAAATGTTAATAAGGTCAATTCTAACACTTCTTTGAAATAGATCTTGAATTATTTCAAACAAAACAACAAACTCATATTTAGAAAATAAATATTTTTCTAATTTATCAGCAACGACACTGAATGAATTGTGGTAAGAAACCAAAGTTGATATGATATCAAGCTCTATTTTTTCACGCTCAGAGAGTAATTTTAGGTCTAGATGGTTCATTGAAGGTATTGGTATTTAGTTGATTAGTTTGATTTTGTTGAATAGCTTGAGATGAATGAGGTATTTTATTGATCCAATTTTCAAAATGCACAATTATTTCATTTTTATTCCATCTTTTCTCTATCACTTCCTGCTGTGAAATGAAGTCATCAACATACAACAGCATTTCATTTCGAGTACATTTCTTTTTCATACACCACCTCTCAAAACCTTTTTGGCTGGATAATAGTTTTTCCTTTTGCAATTGGTAATAATTTTCATCAAGAGGAATTGCTGGAGTAGGTGGATTTTCTTTCTCTAATTCTTTATTATTTAGTTTAGTTTTATTTAGTTTATTTATTGTATCAGGAACGCTATCAACATCGCATATAGGAACGGGGGCAGGAACGCTATCAACATCGCATATAGGAACGCTGTCAAATTCTGATAGTGTTAGTATGGTGTAAGTGGTAGAACCGTTTAAACCTCTAGAAGTTTTTTCAGGAGTTTTGAAGTCAATTAAACCTAATTGTTTAAGTTTATTTTTAGCAGTTTTAACGGTGTTAACTGATATACCTAATTGAATAGCTATATATCTGTCGGAATGCTTAAAGTTTCGCTTCCAGCCTAATGAATTGCAGGTTTTCAATAAATAGAAATACACCGCAGTTGCATTACAACCGATAGGAAGTTCATTATTGCATTGCCAAAACTGATTAATCAACTCTATATAGTTCATTCTTTACTTTCTTGTACTTTAATACTTGCTTTATTACCTTGATAATAACCTATTTCATAACCTTGGATAGACCACCCTTTAAAACCATCCTTTCTTAATTTTTTTAATAATTCATAGTAATCTTTAATAGTCATTTTCTTTTTCATTACTACTTCAATTACTTCTTCTTGATTTAAAAGGGAGGGCTTTCTCATAAGGTTATTTTAAAAAGGTAAATCATCATCATCAATTGACAGCATTGGTGATGTAGGAGTAGGGGGAATGGCTAGCTCTGGTTTATTAACTTGATTTAATTTTTCTATTTTCCAACCGGTAATGCTATTAAAATACTTAGTTTCTCCTTGTGGGTTTACCCATTCTCTCCCTCTTAGGTTTATACCTATTTTTACTTGATCTCCTATTTTAAAACTGTTGGTTATTTCTGTTCTATCTCCTAATAATTCTATTAATATATGTTGGGGATATTGTTCTTCTGTGGTTATAACCACTTCTCTTTTTTTGAAACCACTATCAAAAGTTTGAACTTCTGATATTAATTTAATTTTGCCTTCAATTTCCATTTGTTTATTATTTAAATTTTAAGGTTAACTCTTCATTTGGTAATGGGATTTCAACGTTGAAATAGTTAAATGCTAATCTTCTGCATTTTTCATGATAATCTTCTTGAGTAATCGTTGAGTTATCTGAAGTACTTCTTACGGACCTAATAATTTCTCCAGTATTTTCATTCACTATTTCCTTATAATTACAATTATACTTAAGCATTTCATGGACTTGTTCTTTGCTCATATATTCTCCCCATTCATTAAATATTCCTTCTTGAATTAGGGGGACAATTACTCCCCAGTAATAAGCATTTTGAGGATTGCTCCTTTTTTTTCCTTCACTCTCAAAGGTTAATTTTAAGTTTTTACCTTCGTAGGCTTGAAAGATCTTAGTAACTAAATGTCTATTTCTTTTAATCCTTCCATTCACTACAGAGGTAATTATGGTTGTTTTTTTCATACATTAAAAATTTCGTTGTCAAAACCTTTAATCCATGCAGGTTTGTAAAATTTTGTTTTGGATTGGAAGAAATTATAAGATTTAGAAAATGCATTTTCATCAATCATCTTGTCTAAGCAATTCACTAAAAACTCTACCTTTCTTCTGGCATAGTCTAAATAACCTTCATCTACTTCAATAATTGAATAGTTGAATTTTTCATCATAAACAATAAATTTGAATTTAGGTACCATTGTTTTTCCTAGGATCATTAAGCCTAATGAGTAAAGCCCAAATTGTATATCATACCCGAACTTTCTCATGTCATACTCAAACTTGTCAGGGCTACAATCAGAAGCAAATTTCAAGTCATGAAATATTTTCGGGCTGTAAGTATCTAGTATTCCTTTAAAATTCCAGCCTTTAAATTCAAATTCAATTTTTTTTTGGACCTCTTCAACTATTTCCAATTCAGCTAAAACATCTTCTTGGTTTTTTAAATTATTGGAAATAGCTTCACAAATGTTAAATAGGTCTTTACTTATGATGTCTTTACCATTTTTTAAAGCAATTATGTAAGCATTTAAATGTTTTAGAGGTTCAGGATTTCCTTTTTTATAAAAGTTAAAATACAAGGAATCAAAAGCCACTTCTAATTCATCTTTACTCTCAGCTACTGCTTTGCAGAAATTAACCTGCAGCTCTGTGGTAGGGGTATTTTCTACAATGGAGTAAGTTTTATCAAATAGTTCTGGGGTAAGTACTAAACAGTCAATAACACTTCCTTTTTTTTGAGATTCTGTTTGTGGTTTTTTGGGTTCTAAATAATAGTTAAGGAAATTTACCGGACTACTTAAGTGTTTTATAGATGAATAACTTAATACTTTTTCTCTGCTTTTTAATTGATCTATTAATATTTCTCTTTCTGTTTTTTTAGGTTCCTGATTTATAATTGCATCTAAATCTTCTGGATTTTCAGCATAATATTGTTCAGAAATATCGGTCGCTATAACGGAAGAAACACTCATGATTATTTGGTTTTAGATTGTCCTCTTAATTCTTTGATTCTATTTTTTAATGCAATACTTTGATCGGGTGTCATGGATTTAGGCTCTGTAGTCCATTCTTTCCCAAAGGAGATTAATAATCCTATGTCTTTCGATTTTAAAATTTCATTTAGATCCTCTTCTCTTAATAAAGAGTCTAAATCATCTTCATCTGTAGATATATGAAAGTATTTTAGTAGAAAATACCTCTCTGCATAAGTTAGTGCAGAACCCACGCCCTTATCCCAACCATTCATACCATTGGCAAAAAATACATTTTCATCTTTTTCTCCAGTTACAACATCTATCCATGTAAATTTTAATTTAAGTTTGGATAGAATTTCAGATTTAATTACTTCTTTATTTTGGTTGTAATCAATTCTTATGTTTTCAAGATCTAATACTTCTTGTTTTAGTAATAGACCGTATTTATTCATAATAGGTTTTATATTATTTAAAACTTTAGAACCTGACACATATTGATAGTTATATCCTTTAGTGTTTTTACCTAAGCCTCTTATTTCTTCTTGTATTTTGAGTAATTTTTGATATATGTTTGTTTTGTTTTCTGTATTCATTTTTTTTATTTCTTAGGGGTTATTTGAAGTCTTGTATTTCAATTATTTTGTTGTCTATAACTTTATTTATTTCGATGGTTATAGAACTTAAATGCTTTAGAATGTCCGGGTCTTTAAGATTTGGCAGCTCAACTATTTTAATTGAAGCGAGAAAATCAACAATTTTTTCTTTATCAGGTTTTAATTCTTCTAGTCTTTTTGCTTTTTTTTCTTCTTCAATTCTTTCTCTTTCCTCTTTTTCTTTTTTCTCTTTTTCTTCTAGCTGTTTTCTTTTTTCAGCTTCAATTGCTTTTTTCTCTGCTTCTATTTTTCTTTTTTCCTCTGCTAACCTTTGAGCTTCCTGCTTTTGTTCCTTTTGTATTTGCTCGTTTTTAATCCTTTCTTGCTCTTCTATTTTTTTTCTTTCAATTTCTTGAGCTTCTTTTTCTTCTTGTAGTTTTCTTCTTTCTTCTTTCAATCTTTGATTTTCTTGCTCTTGCTCTTTCCTTATTCTTTCATTTTCTAATCTTTGATTTTCTTTATCTTTTAACTCTTGTATTTTTGAATTAAGGAGCGTTTTAACTTCTTCAACTTTATCTAAAAAATCAATTTCAAATTCTTCAAATTTTGATTTATCTGTATTTTCTATTTCTGAATTAAAAAAGTCTTTATAACTGTCTATTTTATTAAATACTAAAACATTTATTTCAGATTTCCATTTATTGACTATTTGAGATATGCTCTGTTTTATATTTTCTTTTCTTTCTTCTTCAATTCTTGCTTTTTCAAGCTTTTCTTGTTCTTTTATTTCTTCCCATCTTTTTACTTCTTCTTGTTGTAAATCTTCTGCTGGTTTGGTTATGGAAATGAGATTTGTTTTTGTATCTGAAATTCCTTTTCTGAAATTATTTAGAATGGATGCTATTCCTTTATCTACTTTTTCAATTTCAGTTCTTGCAGACACAAGGTTTGTTCTAGCTTTTTTAGCTTCTTCATAGGTTTTATTATCGGTTATCTCTATGAAAGGATTTTGTTCAAGAACTTTAAGTTGTTTTTCTCTATATCCTTCTAATTTATTTACAGAGCTATTAATTTCTTGTGTGGTTATTATAGTTGTTTCCATTTTTTAGTCTTTTAGGTTTATGATTTTATTTCGTATAGGTTATATCTATACTCTACACATATTTCATTTATTTCTTTTGGTGTAGGCTCCAATCTTTTTGAGTCTTTTTCTAATATTTCTATGATGAAATTATCTTTTGGAGTACGAATAAACCTCATAGGTCTTTCTTTCCTGAAATACCAACCAATTACATCCCCGGCAGGTAAGCAATAGGTTTTATTGGTTTTAATGTTTTTGAGGACTATTCCGAAATAATCAAAGCATAAAAAATCTAAATTTTTAATATTATCAAGAAGCGCCTTATCTTTTATCCTAGTGATTAAATTTTTGGCATGAAAAGCCATTTTAGTGTTGTTATTATTTAAAGCTTCATCATGAATATTAATTAAGCCTTGTAGTTGTATTTGTGCGTTCATGGTATAGTTTTAATATTTTTGGTTTAAATCGAAGATGAATAATTCTGTGGCACCAAAAATGGATTCCAACTTTTCTTCTAAATCTTCATTTTCGTCTAATTCAATAGTAAGGCGCTCATACACTTTGTATTTATGTGTTGCTTCTTGTCTTTTAACCCAGTAGTAGTACTCCTCTATTTCATCTTCTATTTCAAGGCTGAAATCAACTTCTATTATATCATTTGATATTTCAATAATTTCATATTGATATTTGTCTTCTTCGTGATAATCTTTACAGAATTTATCTATTCCTTTCTGTATGGCAGAATTAATCTTTTCTTTGGTCAATTCTTCTTTTTGTAGTACTTTTGCTCCAATCATTGTCATAAGTCTATTTATTTAGATTTTGTGATTTTTAAGCTCTGTTTGCCGACAGGGCTTTTTTATTTTATTTTATTTAAGAAGCTATCTACCTTTCTATTTAAGGGAGAGTTTAAAGCTTCTCTCAATTCCTCCTCTTTACTTTTTCTTCCTATTTTTCTTTTTGGCTCTTCAATAACTTTTTTAAAACCATTCATCTTTAAGAAAACTTCTTGCTCTCTCTTTGGAAGAATGTTAAATAAATCGGTTACTGTTTGTGCTGTCATTACTAATGAACTATCTATTTTTTAACTTCTCCTTTTCGAATATTTCAGACTCCTTAAGTCCAGTGTGTTTCTCAATTATTCTAATAGATGATTTAACAATTAAAGGAAGAGTATCACTAACTCTATATGCCATATTGTATATCCCTCTCTCTGACCTACCTACCTTTTCTGATATAGCATATCTTAAAGATATATCAGTTCTAATTTTTTCTATTACCTCATTTGTAAGTTTCATTTTATTACTATATTTGATTTCTCATTTTGATATAGCAAATATAGAGCAAAGTTCCGAATAAAACAAAATAATTCGGTGCTTTTTTACGAACTTCTTTAAATTATTATTTATATGTCTGATAATGACGGTGTTAAAAATAGAATAAAACAATATATAGAATACTTAAATATCCCTATTAGTGCATTTGAGAAGAATTGTGGGTTGAGTAATGGTTATGTTAGCTCTATAAGAAAAGGAATAGGGCATAAAGCATTAGAACAAATTTCGGAGAAATATTCCGAAATTAATAAATCATGGCTTCTTACAGGAGAAGGAGAAATGCTCAAAAATGTTCAATTTAAAGATACAGAAGCAAAAAAGGTATTTATGAATATAATTCAAATACCTGTTGTTTCTCAATATGCTTATGCTGGTTATTTAGGGGGTTTTGATGATCCTGGATATATGGAAAGTTTACCAACACATCCTATCCCTATGGATAGAGAGTTGAAAGGAAAATATCTTTTTTTTGAAATTAAAGGTGATAGTATGGAGGATGGCTCTATGGAAAGTTATAGAGAGGGTGATTTGGCTTTAGCCAGAGAGGTGTACCAAGAATATTGGAAATATAAACTTCATATAAAAAGATGGGATTTTGTGATTGTTCACAAGACGGAAGGTATAATTATAAAAAGAATAATTAATCACGATATTGAAAATGGTACAATAACAGTTCACTCTCTAAACTCTTTTTATGAAGATAGGATATTAAAGCTAAGTGATGTTGCGCAACTATTTAATGTTGTTCAAATAGTAAGAAAATTTTAAAAATATAGATATGCAAGAAATTATTTCCTTTATAGGTTTAGTTGCTCTAATTATGTTTGCTTTTATTGTTTGTATATGTATAACTAGATGGGTTTTTGGAATTAGTAGTATTATAAAACAATCAGAAAACCAAACTAAATTGCTAGAAAAAATTGCTGAAAAACAAGGTGTTACAAAAGAAGAAATTAACGAAATAATTGGTTGTAAGAAATGAAAAAACTTTTATTCTTATTTGGATTATTATTCATCATCACTTGTTCAAGTGATGATAATAATGATGGTTGTAAGGAAACATGGAATATTACAAGATATTATGAATTTCCTCCTGATTGTAATAATGAAGCACCTATTCCAAGTACATATGATAAGGAATTTGATTGTAGTAATGTAAAAGATGTGAAAGAGGGAGATGTAAGGTTAGATACAAAACTATCTTCTTGTGGTGCTGTATATATAAGATTTAACAAAAAAGTAAACTAGTGTGTTGACTTCTGATAAAAAAATACTAGAGTTAATAGAAGTGCTTAAAGAGAGTGGTAAGATTCGTTTTAAAAAAGAATTTTATGACGCAATAGGCTTACAAAAGCAAAATGTTTTTTGGATAAAAAATCAGAATAAACAGGAAAAACAGAGTTATCATTTTACAGCCGAACATATAGAAAAAATATGTAAGACCTATTCTATAAATGCAAATTGGATTTTTGGAATGGAAAAAAATACATTTTTAATCTCTAAAACTCATATGAATAAAGAAAAAATTAATTAAAAACAATACCACTAAAAGTACCACTTTTTCAATTGTTTCAAACTTTGAACCCCTTATAAATAGGGTGGGATAAGGGAGCAAATCGAACTCATAACCCGAAGGTCACAGGTTCGAGTCCTGTTCCCGCTACTAAGTAAGAGGATCAAGAAATTGGTTCTCTTTTTTTGTTTATTATCAGTGAGTTACATGATTTTACTTCTTTATATAGCTTCTATTTTTTTACTACTTCATACTAAAAAGGTATCCTATTGGGTATCCCAAAATTTATAATTGGTATCCCACTTTTAAAATCTTAATACAATGAAAATTAATAAATTATCTATATTGTTTTTGTTGGAAAGATCAAAAATAAATAAACAAGGAAAATGTCCTATCAAATGTAGGATAACATATAATAACAATAGAAAACCATTTTCTACAGGATTATTTATTTATCCAGATAACTGGAATAATAAGCATCAGAAAACAGAACCTCCAAATGAAGAAAATACTTTTATCAATACACAGCTAAGCCTGATTAAACAACAAATTAATCAGGCTTTTTTGTTTTTACAGGTGCAAGAAATTGTTTTTGATGTAGAAGATATTTACTTAAAATATAAAGGAAAGGATAGTAAAGTTTCTAAAACTCTTCTAGAAGTATTTGATTTGCATAATGAGAGAATGGAGAAGTTAATAGGAAAGGAGTACACTCAATCTACCTATAACAAGTTTAAGGAAGCTAAAAACCATGTAAAAAACTTTATAAAATATGAGTACAACAAAAATAATTTTCTTTTAGAAGATATAAATCTAAAATTCTTACAGGATTTTGATTACTACTTAAAAATTAATAAAAATCAAAAACAGATTACTATTAATAAATCTATTCAGAGAGTTAAGAAGATAATAAAATTAGCTATAGCAGAAGGATTTATTACCACTGATCCATTTCTACTATACAAACCTAAAAGAGTTGAAAATAGAGTAGTTTACCTGACCCAAGAAGAGTTATCTAAGTTAGAAAATTATACCTTTTCACAAACCAGATTACAACAAGTAGCAGATATGTTTATATTCTGTTGTTATACAGGATTAGCCTATCAAGAAATGAGTACTTTAGAATCTAAACATATAATAAAAGGCTTTAATGGAAATAAATGGATTAAAATGTATAGACAGAAAACACAAAAAGAAATATCTATACCTCTTTTACCCAAAAGTACTAACATAATAGAGAAATATAGCTCACAAGTAAGCACTTATCTATTACCCAGTATATCTAATCAGAAGTTTAATTCCTATCTAAAAGAAATATCAGATATAGTAGGTATTAATAAAAATCTTACCCATCATATAGCAAGAAAAACATTTGCTACTACAGTCTTACTCTATAATGATGTTCCTATGGAAATTGTGAGTGAACTATTAGGACATTCAAAAATTACCATTACTCAGGAATATTATGCAAAAGTAGTCCAAAAGAAAGTTAGTGAGCATATAGAGCAATTAATTAGAAAATTAGATAAAAAATAATTTAAAATTATCATTATGTTATTTAATTTTATGGCATAAATAATTATAATGGAATTACCTAACACATCTTTTCAAAATTTCCCTATTGAATTTAAAGAACTTAATCCTGAATATTTCTCTGAATTTAATGATGTTAATGAAATAATAAAAATTGATATTTCTGCTGATGAACAGGGATATATAAATCAATCTATACAGGATAATATTAATTTAGGGGAGAAAAATACTATAGTTATTAATTCCGCAGTAGGTCAAGGTAAAACTTATTCAATTATTGAAATAGTAAAAAAATATTATGATTCTGATGAAAATTACCTGATTTTTATTGCTTCACCTTTTATTAGTTTAGTAGAACAGTATTATAATGCAGTTATTGCTAAAGGAATACCACAGGAACAGATTTACAAATATGAATGGATAGGAAAAGATAGGGAAATTGATGCTTGGAACTGTAAGATTCAAATTGTCACAGCCAATTGTCTTCTAGGTAATCCAGGAGATAATAGTTTGATTAATAGTAAAGAAAAGAGGAATTATATTAATTATTTAGTAGAAAAGTGTGAAAGTAATAATAAAAAAGTAGTCTTTATCTATGATGAAATACATGATACTATTCATAATTTTAAAGAAAAATTTATCTTTAATCTTTGGAAATGGAAAAATGTAATTCATAAAAATTTTATTATCAGTGCTACTTTTAATGAAGCCTCTAAAATAGTGATAGGTTATTTAGCTGAATTAACAGAGAATAAGTTAAAAATTTTAGAATCAAAAAGAGTTGTATTTCCAGAAAAGCAAAGTGAACTATATTTACATTTTAATCCAGCTAGTCATTACACCTATACCAATGATGATATTGTAGAACTAGTTAGAGAACTTATAGATAAAGAGAAAAAAATAGATATTTTATCATATTCTAAAAAATTAGCAGATGATATATGTAAAAATACTACAAAGGGAATAGGTAAGCCATTATTTGAAACTTTTGGAAGACTTCAAAACTGTACTGTAAATAATTCAGAAAATGATAGTATGTTGGGTAATATATCCTCAAATAGATACAATCCAGAAAAGTGTAATGTAGGTACCAATTTTAAGACAGGAATTAATATAGAAAAAGAAAACCATGCTTTAATTATTATTATGCCACCTTCAAGATCCAGATCTTCTTTATCCAATAAATATGGGATATTTTCAGATGGGGCAAATTCAATAATACAAGCTATTGCTAGACAAAGAAAAAAAGGACAAATACATATTATACTCCCTCCTCCAAATAAATTTGATTTTAACTCATTACCAAATAATTTTACAGAAGATCAGAAAAAAAAATTCACTGAATTCTATGGTTCCATAGAGGATAAAAATAGTAATACAGTAAGTTATTCTGAATTAAAATATCAAGCTAGACTTACTTGGGATTTTTATTTTAATGAATTAAAAGAAAATGTGATAAAAGAAATAAGTTATGTTGAAGAAAGTCAAAGAAAAGGACATACTAGGTTGGAATTTCCAGATTATCATTTATTTAGACTTGATGATGGAGAAAAATATATAGCTAAAAATTTTTTTGGAGGGGATTTGTCTTCTTATGTTACTTATTGTGCTATAACGAATCAATTTATTAATTGCAGATTAGCTTCTGTAACAGTTAAACCTACTCTATTTTTTATAAAAGGGAAAATACAAAAGAAATTAAAAGAATTTATAGATAGTTATCTTGATACTAATAAGTATATTTTTAGTAATTCATCCTCTCATTTATTACATTTTCAGGAATTGAGAAGAATTATATTTAATGATTATAGAAGCTTATATAAAACAGATATACAAGATCAGTATATTCAAATTAGACCTTTTAGTAATAAAGAATTTGAACAACAACTCTTATCATATTATCAAAGAGGAATGCCTGAAAATAGAAATGAGTTATATAAATTAGACTTTGATAATAATGGAGATCCCATTGATGATGAAAAATATACTAGAGGAGATTATTTTAGAGCCTGTATATCCCATTCCTTAAGAATACAAAATAGTAATTCTCAGAGAGAATTTTCTCCATTAATTAATGCCTATTTAAATATGGATTATTTTAGAAAAAAGCTTATTGATGACTATATCAAGTATATGACTATTTCAGGAGCAGATATACAATATTTATTAAATACTCCTAATCTAGAATTTATTTCTTCTACAGAGGATATAAATAAATTTGATGAAATGATTAATTCCCTTATTAATTATGATTTTATAATTCAAAATCAGATATTTGACTTTAAAAATATTTTTATAAGAACTGACTATAGTGAATTAGATAAAAAAAAAGCCTTTTATAAGTATTTAAAACAGGATTTTTTTGAAATAAGAGAAAGAAGAGTTAATAATTCACATATGAATCAAAACATTTCAGAAATAATACAAATTCTAGATATTCCAGATGCAAATATGGTTATAGATTTTGTTAGTCCTATTCAATAAATATAGATGGAATCCTTCCAGTCTTGTTAATATTCTATATAAAAATGCAAACAAAACTGGAATTTTATATTAAAAATCCCCAAAATCCCCTTAAATATCCCATTAACTAAATACCCCTTGAATATTTTTTTATTCAGAGGGTATTCTATACAATTCATTTATATCTTAACCATTTTTCATTTTAAAATTAACCATTAAATATTTTAAGACTATACAATTAAAACCAAGTCAAAGAAAACAAGTAAAACTCCGATTAGGATTATCAGGAGCTTCTAGATTTATAAAAATCAAATCAGCCCTGCTATTAGCCTATGAAATGACCAATAATTGGAGTAAAATAATAACTAACACATTTCAGAAATGCGTTGTATTTTACTGAAAGCATTAAAAAGACCATGATAGATAAGTCTTACCATAGAAACCACATATAAGAAATAAAATCACAACCAATCCACCCATTAATACTAAAATAAAAATAAAGTTTATCCAAAAAAGAACAAAAATACCTACATTTGAAGAGTTATTTGTTAAACTTATTATTATGGAATATAAAATATATACAGTATATGAAGAGGAGAAATTATCATCTATAGCAGAAAAATTTAATATATCCCCGGAGGATATTAAATCCTTAAATCCAAATGTTAGATTTTTCAAAGTTCCTTTTGGAAGTACTTATGTAGGATATGGACAACAAATTAAGGTACCTATTCCTAAAAAAATAAAAACTGAGCAAGAAAATAATAACTTATTAGAAAACTTTACTCAAAAAGCCCGTTATAGATGCAATCAAAATAATCTAGTTACCGTTGATGGTAAACCTCATTTTTCTTGTGAAATAAAAACACAATATTTACTTTCTTCTTTAGAAAAAGATTCTAAAAAGTATTTTAAAATAAATTTAGAAGATTATATAACTTCTATTGAACCAGATGGAATAGGTGAAGCATTCGAGTTAATTAAACAAGTAGAATTTTTACGAAAGAAAATAATCTTTACTCAAAATAATTTAGGTAAAATATCACAAATATATAACTTGAAAGAATTAAAAAAAAATTGGGATTTTTTTTCTAACAATGAAGTTAAAAATATTCCCTTTTTTCAAGAACTAGAAAAAAGAAGTCCTGATACTATTAAGAATTTTATTAAAAATGGAAATAAAGAATTTTCAAATAATGAAGAAATTTCCAATATACTTGATAAAAATTTATTTTACCATATTCTATTAAAGGCTAATTTAGAAGATGAACTAAATGATTATATAATAGAACAACAATCTCAAATTTATCCTACTGTAAAATTAAAAATTAAAGTTATAAATACTAAAGTATCAGAAGATGATTTATCAACTACTTATAGATTAGTTGGTACTTTGGTTAAAGAAAATTTGGATGAAGCTATATTAATTAAATACTATAATGAGATGTATAAACCATTAATTAAATATTCTTTTACTGAGTTTGATTATATCTACAGGATAACCTATGTTATAGAGAATAAAACAGGATTAATGATTCATGCAACTGCTTCTATAAGTGAACAAATAAAAAATAATTATGCTACTGTTACTAAGTATGACTTAAAAAAGGTTGAACTTTAAAGATATAATTTATGAATAAACAAAAAAATATCCTAATTATTATTGTTATTCTGGTAGGATTAGTAGGTATATTTTGTTACTATTTTAATAAAGAAGAAAAAAGTCATGAAACTCCTAATTTTAAATTTGCTGAATTAGGTATTTGTGAAGTTGAGGTTAAAAAAAATGCGGGAGAGCCTATTTATGAAATTACCAATAAAGAAGAAATAGTAAAAGAACTTTTTGAATATAAGTATAAATTTGAAGAATTCATCAAAACTTATAAAAAAAGTAGTGATGGAGAAATTGAAAAAAAATTAGATGTCTTAAATAACGTTTTACGAAATAATCCTCAAGATAAAAATTTAAAAAAAGTAGTGTATAAAATCATACAAACAGATGATGAGGGATATACTTCTGATTATCAAAAAAGTATTTATTATTTAGATAAAAAACTTATTTATTTTTAAATATATAGCCCAATAAAAATTATATCTGTTAGTAAAAATGAGTAAATCATATATACCTAAAGACACTTATGTAGTTTGTACCTATCAGGAAAATACAGACCCTAAAAAATTAATTCCTACTCGAAATAAAGTTTCTGTTTTTTACAAAAAAGATAAAGCACTCTTAACTGTAGAGGATAAAAATACAAATGAAAAATTTATCTGTAAAAAGCCAATGAATTTATGGATGGCAATAGCAGGGTTAGCTGTAGGGCTAATTTTAGCTTCTAATCCTATTGGATGGGCTGTAGCTGGTATATGTGCAGTAGTTTTAATTGCTGGAGCTACTATAGCTATAGTAACTCATGATTGCTCTTCTCCTTTGAAAGAAGGGAAATGGATAAACTATAAAACAACAGTATATTTTAATGGTTATGAAGCTATTACCCAAGAATCCATGCTTACTTGTAAAAGTGGCGGTGTACTACAACCTATGATTAGTTATGATGTAGCAAGTCAGGCTGCAAAATCTATTGCATATGAAAATATAAAAGAAACAGCAATTATTACTGCTGGAGCTATTGCATCAGGATATTTATTAGGAAAACCAATAGCTTCCACTTCTGGCTCTGGGTTACAATTTTTTACTAATAGTATGAGAAAAATTTTTGGTGCTTTTGGCTCTCCATATACTTATGCAGGAATTGCTACAACTTACGCTATGTCATCTGTACAAAGTAGCATAATGAGAGGAAATGATAATTATGCAAATAATGAAATTTATCAGAGAATGAATGAAGCAGAAAAGAAAGATTATAGTGATGTGAATACTATAGGTGGGGAAACCTATGATACTTTAAAGGATAATGCATTAACATTAGCTCCTCCAACCTTAGAAGATGCTGTTGAATTATATAAAACAGGGCAATTAGTTATTCAAGATGAAGCATTATTAGCTAAATTTAGAGAACTAGTTTCTATGAGTAGGCAACAATTGAATTCAGAAACAGCTAGAAATTTATGGTCAGAAATAAAAACTAATCCAAATTATCAGGATGTGTATGATTCCATGCGTAGAAATAGCATTTATAATCAAAATAGGATTACTCCTACCATGAGGTATAATGGTATATCTCACATAGATGATAAGCTATATAATAATAAATGGTCTTTAAAAAATGAAAATTCATTGGCTCAAAAAAGTTCAGCTATTGCTCTATTTTTTGTTCCTTTAGCTAGTGGTTATTTTTCTGAAAATGCAAGAAGAAAATTAGCAGAAACAGCTATCCAAGATGCTACTAATAGTATAAGCGTTATTACTAAAGATTAATATTATTTGTAATATCCCTTAACTAAATCATATTTAAAATACAATAAAGAAATTAACATTAATCTTATTTGCTGAACTTTTATACCAACAAAGTGAAGAAAAGAATTTATTTAACAAATTTTTAAACACAACTGCTTAATAATAAATACTTTATAAATATGGAATTTTAATAGAAATTTATAAGCAAAAACTTCTTCTCCTGTCTTTTTTTAATATTAATACATTATAATTAATAAGAATGCATTTGTAAATTTTTATATTGTTGGTTTTTGAGAAAGTTTTTTTACCCTGCATCTTTTTGGAGTAGGGTTTAAATCTCAACAAATTCCGTTTCTAAATTTGAGCTTATTATCCGAGAATCAAATTTCAAACTAACACCTTGAATTTTACTACTAGCTGTATGTAATCTCATTGAAATTTTATAATTATTATCAAAAGTTAAATAAACGTAACTATTAGAATGCAATTCTGCCTCAACTGAAGAAGGCTTTTTGATTTGATAAAAATTTGTAATTTCAAGTTTATCTTTTAAAATAATTTTGATAAAATCTTTTGAACCAATTAAAAATGAAAATAAATAATTTGTATTATTTTCGTTATTCTTAACATGTGTATTTATAAATTCTACTGTATTTTGACAAATAGGAAAATATAAATGATGATTTATAAAATCTGATGATTCAGATTTTATATCTTTAAATAGTTTAATATCATTGAAATTTTCATTTATTTTTTTAATAAATAAATCAATATTAAATTTATAACATTCTCTATATTCAATATCTACATATGATTTTCGTTGAAAACCACATTGTTGGGCTAATGATCCTGGTCTATTATGTTTTATAGCATTATGATTGTTTTTTAAAGAAATATTTATAACTTCTTCATTATTTTTCATTATGCAAATATCTGTAACATCAGAATTATGGGATTTAGCGTTATAATCAGTTAATCTAATTATCATACTATTATGAATTTTATAAATTCTCTCTAAATAATCTCCAACGGTAATAGATGCTTTTATATATTTTAACTGTTGTTCATAAGATATTTTATTAAAATATTCTTCATCTTTAAATTGCATATATTTGCATTTATCATCTAAGATACATTCGTATTTATCAATTAGAGTTTTAGTAACAATGTATTCTAAAGCTCTTCCATTTAAATTAGGTATATAACTCATAAAAAATAAAACAAATTTATGAAAATTATCTCATTATTTTCAGGTGCCGGAGGATTAGATTTAGGGTTCTCAAAAGCAGGGTTTAATATTGCTTGGGCAAATGAATTTGATAAAGAAATATGGGATACATATATAAAAAATCACCCTAACACTTTATTAGATAAAAGAAACATTACGGAAATAATATCTCAAGACATCCCAGAATGCGAAGGGATTATAGGAGGACCTCCTTGTCAAAGTTGGAGTGAAGCAGGTACATTAAAAGGTATTAAAGATAAAAGAGGGCAGCTATTTTTTGAATTTATAAGAATACTCAAAGATAAGCAGCCTACATTTTTCCTTGCTGAAAATGTTTCTGGGATGTTAGCCAGTAGACATTCAGAAGCTATTGAAAAAATAATTAATCTTTTTAAAGAAGCTGGTTATAATCTCTCATTTAAACTTTTAAATGCAAAAGATTATAATGTCCCACAAGATAGAAAGAGACTTATTTTTGTGGGATTTCATAAAAAAAAAACAAATAACAAAACTTTTGTTTTCAATCATCCTCAAAATTTAAAACTGACTTTAAAAGATGCCATATATGATTTAAAAGGTAATGCTATCCCTGCTAAAGAAAAAAATTATTCAAATTTATCCAAATGTTTATTTATGAATCATGAATACATGACAGGCTCTTTCTCTACTATTTTTATGTCAAGAAATAGGGTGAGAAGTTGGGATGAACAATCTTATACAATACAAGCAGGAGGAAGACACGCACCCTTACATCCAGATGCTCCTAAAATGTTAGATGCTGGAAAGGATAAAAAAATATTTGTTCCAGGACTAGAACATAAATATAGGAGACTTTCTGTTAGAGAGTGCGCTAGAATACAAACTTTTCCAGATACATTTGAATTTGTATATGATAAAATATCAACTGGTTATAAAATGATAGGTAATGCAGTTCCAGTAAATTTCGCATACGAATTAGCCAAAGAGATAAAATCTCAAATTGATAACTTTTAATAATGTAAAATATTATTTTATCTTATATAATAAATTTTTATTTTAAAAATTTTACACACACATGACCTAACCTAATTAAATATCCCTGCCACTTATATAGGAAACAAAAACATTCCAAGAAAGTATAAAAATTCAAGAGAATATCTGAATCTTTTTGCTCTGGATTTTTGTTTCCTAGTGGTCTTACTAACTCAAAAATTAAAACAATAGTAGAAATCCGTATAAAACACTAAAAAAATTTCTAAAAATTTTAGTTATCTTCAAAACAGAGAGAGTAAGTGTCCCTATAAAAAACACCCCCACTTATTTTAGAAAACAAA
>NZ_SELI01000010.1:0-724 GCF_007845595.1 Apibacter muscae | reverse complement strand
TTTTCAACATCCTCAATAGAGAAATTTTTAATTTCAGAAGACCATAATTGAAAAAGCATATCCTTAAAAAAATCGAGTGTTAAAGGTTTATTACAATAACCATTAACGTAAAAGATTAATAAGATCAGGACTTACAAACATAAAATATAAAAATTAAAAAATCATTTTAAAACAATCTATAGTAATAAATAACAGAATAGAATACTCAGTTATTCCGCAGGCAAAGGAGGCGCTTCTTCATCTAAATTCTCAATTACTTCTTTTAGATTAGAAAGGTTAAAATAATTATTTTTTTCAATTTCAGATATGATATATTCATTTCTAACACTTAAATTATATAGCATAGTAGCACTGTTCCATATAGCATTTCCATTTAATTGAGTATATTTATAAAATAAAGGACTTAAGGAGTTTGCTATATAGGCAATAATTTTCACTTTTTCATTTTTATTGAAATTATTATCATCTCCAATATTATAACCGAAACTTTCTAGGGCAGTATAATAAGTATTATCATTTTCATTGGTATTTTCCTCAATATATTTTAAAATACCTTCCCGTATTTCAAGGTCACCTTGGCAATTTTTCACAAAAATATTATTTTTCACAAATTCCACAGCATTAGACTTGTTTTTTTCCATTACCCAATTCAGCAGTTTTTTATCCTCAGTGTAACCAAAATTAGTAACCAGATTTTCCATAAAGAAAGAATCATTGTTAATCA